>URTW01000057.1 GCA_900550815.1 uncultured Collinsella sp. | reverse complement strand
CCGGTCGGCGCCTGCCCCTTCTAGTCCCCGCCCCCTCCTCACCTGCTGCGGTTATTTTCGCACTGTTTGGCGTTTTGTCGGCCGAAAACTGGCCTTATTTCACCGCAACTGAGGAGGGGACACGGCATCTTTGCTGCTAGCGGGGGACGTAGCGGCCGGGCTGGGCTCCGG
Organism: uncultured Collinsella sp.; assembly: GCA_900550815.1. Classification (GTDB taxonomy): domain Bacteria; phylum Actinomycetota; class Coriobacteriia; order Coriobacteriales; family Coriobacteriaceae; genus Collinsella. The sequence goes on along the minus strand of URTW01000057.1, from coordinate 10,710 downwards.
TGGGCTCGCCATCGCGTGCCGCCAGCACGCCGTTCACAAACACGGCCTTGGCGCGGCCATGTGCCTCAAAGCCCTCGAGCGGCGTGTAGTCCACGGCCTGATGCTGTGTCGCGGCGCTGATCGTCCAACGCGCGCAAGGAACCCACACGCACACGTCGGCATCTGAGCCCTCGGCAAGACAGCCCTTGCGCGGGTACATGCCAAACACGCGCGCCGGGTTCTCGCTCATCAAGCGGCAGAGGTCCTCGGGTCCCCGCTGTCCCTCAAAGCTCGTGGCAATCGCGACGGGACGATGCTCCACGCCGGGCCCGCCGTTGGGAATCGCGCGGAAATCGTCGCGCCCGCGGTCCTTTTGCCCGTGCAGGTTAAAGCTGCAATGATCGGTCGCAATCGTATCGATCTCGCCGGCTACAAGCGCCTCGCGCAGTGCCGCACGGTCACCGGCATGGCGCAGCGGCGGGCTCATCACGTACTTGGCGCCCGCAAAGCCGTCCTCGCCCTGCTCCAGATAGCAGGTGTCGTCAAGCATCAGATATTGGGGGCAGGTCTCGACATAGATATTCTTCTGCCCGCGCGCTTTGGCAGCACGAATGGCCCCGAGCCCCAACTTGGTCGAAAGGTGCACCACGTTGACTGGGGCGTCGCCGGCCAGGTGCGCCAGATACAGCAGGCGGCTCACGGCTTCGGCCTCACACACGTCCGGGCGGCTGAGCGCATGCCCCTCGGGCCCATGAATCCCCTGCTCGTACACGCGCTTCTGCAGCTCATTCACCAGCGTACCGTTCTCGCAATGCACGCACAGTATGCCGCCAATACGCTTGAGCTCCTCGAGCACCTCGAGCGTCTCGGCATCGTCCAGGCGCAAATGATCGTAGGCAAAGTAGGTCTTAAACGACGATACGCCCGCCTCGCGCATAGCCGAAAGATCGGCGCGGTTGCGTTCATTCCACTCGGCGAGTGCCATATGAAAGGCGTAGTTGGCCGTGCAGGTTCCGTCGGCACGGCGATGCCACTCGGCCAAGGCATCGGGCATGGTCACGCCGCGATCAGCCGTCGCGTAGTCCACGATGGTCGTCGTACCGCCGCAGGCAGCCGCACGCGTGCCGGTTTCAAAGCTATCGGCTGTCCAATCCATGCCAGTCCAGCACTGCATGTGCGTGTGGCCGTCGATAAAGCCGGGAAACACCCAGCAGCCCGCGGCGTCCTCGACGGTATCGCCCTCGGCCGGCTCAATCGCCGCGGCAATCCGCACAATCTTGTCGCCCTCCATGGCAAGATCGGCGCGGCGAAGCCCCTGGGGCGTCACGAGCGCGCCGTTTTTGATGATGATCATGTTGCTCCTTATTGATTAATACAGTTGGCCACGCGATCAAAATACGAGCAGGCCGCGATATGCTCCGTTATGCAGCGCTGTCCCTTGACGGTATCGACGTCCCACAGCTCGTAGGCACGCGCCTCGACCAGCACCACGTCGGTACGGTCCTTGAGAATCGAGCCCCCGCCGTTCTTGCCCTCAAGACGCATGAGTGCATCGAATAGTTCCGCCGGAAAGAGCACCGGGCTCGAAGGCTCACCGTTGCACGCCAAGCGCACCGGATGTTTGCGGCCACGCTCGTCAAACGCGCGAACCATGGCCTCAAAAGAGTCCGTGCTCACAAGCGGCTGGTCGCCCGGCAAAAAGAGGCAACCTTTCCAGTTGCGTTCGACTCCCCACGAAAGGCCCGCACGGACGCTTTCGCTGCGCAGCTCGCCATCGTGCAGAACGCACGGGCAATGCTTGTCCTCGCAAATCTGAGCGACCTCGGGCCAACGCGTCGAAACCACGACGTCAAAGCCCCGGGGAACCGAATCGATGGCCCGGGCAATCAGCGGCTCGCCATAGATATCGGCAAGCATCTTGTTAGAGCCAAACCTCTTGCCCTCGCCCGAAGCCATAATGACGCATCCAAGTCTCATGGTGATACCTCCCCCGAAACCATCGTACCCATAACTCGCGCCGCGGGCATCCACATCGAAAGCGCTTATCCCGCACGCCCGCGATGCAAAAAAGGGCACCCCGCCGGTTGGCAGAGCGCCCCCTTTACATGGCTTACCTCAACCCGGCTTTAGGCCTGGAACCAACGGGCGGTATTGCGCTCGTCGAGGGCCTTGAGGGTAGCAGCGGGATCGGCAACCTTCTGCAGGAACATCATGGCAGCGATGGCGTACGGCTTGTAGCTGGCCTCCTTGTACATGCCCACGCGGTGCATGTCGAAGACGTCGGCGTTAACCTCGCCGTGCTCACAGGAAACACCGGAGATGTCGGCGGGCAGCGGGTGCATAAAGATGGTGTCTTGGCCGTTGGCAGTCTTCTCCATGAGCTCGGTCGTGGAGCACCAGTCCTGATGGGTGGCGTTCTGGGCGAGCAGCTCCTTCTCGAGCGCAGCGATGCCGGCGTCGTCGCCCTCGGCGTACAGATTGGTACGCTTCTCCATGGCGGCAAACGGAGCCCAGCTCTTGGGGATCACGATGTCGGCGCCCTCGAAGGCCTCGGCCATGGTGTTGACCTGCTTAAAGGTGGTGCCGGACTCGGCGGCGTAGCCCTTGGCGCGCTCGACGACCTCGGGCATGAGGTCATAGCCCGCGGGGTGAGCCAGGGTGACGTCCATGCCAAAGCGGGGCAGCAGGCTGATCAGCGACTGCGGGCAGGACAGCGGCTTGCCGTAAGAGGGCGAATAGGCCCAGGTGACGGCAACCTTCTTGCCCTTGAGGTTCTCGAGGCCGCCAAACTCGTTGATGAGGTAGAGCATGTCGGCAGAGGACTGCGTGGGGTGATCGGAGTCGGACTGCAGGGAGATGAGCGTGGGACGGTGATCCAGAACGCCGTCCTCGTAAGCCTGCTGGACAGACTCGGAGACCTCGGCCATGTAGGCGTCGCCCTTGCCGATGTACATGTCGTCGCGGATGCCGATGACGTCGGCCATGAAGGAGATCATGGTAGCGGTCTCGCGGACGGTCTCGCCGTGGGCGATCTGGGACTTCTTCTCGTCCAGGTCCTGCAGCTCAAGGCCGAGCAGGTTGGCGGCCTTAGAGAAAGAGAAGCGTGTACGGGTGGAGTTGTCGCGGAACAGGGAGACGGCCAGGCCCGAGTCGAAGATCTTGGGCGAAACGTTGTTCTCACGCAGCTCGCGCAGGGCGTCGGCGACGATGTAGAGAGCCTTGAGCTCATCGGTGGTTTTGTCCCAGGTGTGCAGGAAGTCGCTGCCGTACATACCCTTAAAATCGAGGCCGTTCAGCTGCTCGACGAGCTCGGTAAACTTAGCGTCCATGTAAATGTCCTTTCTAAAGGTGAAACGATCGCAATGAGTAGATGTGCTCCGGCATGCGCGTGTGGCTAGAACATGCAGAGCACTATGACGAGGACCCGCCACCGTTGAGGAAGCATGGGAGATAACGACCGCGGGCCCCAAGTCAACAGGGGGTGCCGGGGACACGAGCGGCCCCCGGCGCAACAAAATCGAGGAATGGGACTAATCGATCTTGTTGTTGGTCAGACCGGCGCGGAACACGGTGGCGTCGCCATCGGCCTGGCTCGGATCGTAGAGGTTCAGGGCAGCCACGTACATGGCGGCAGCGGTGACCAGGTCGTCCTTGTAGGTGACCTCGTTGGGAGCATGAGCCTGAGACTCGGCACCCGGGCCAAAGCCCACGCAGGGGATGCCATAGCGGCCCTGGATGGAAACGCAGTTCGTGGAGAAGGTCCACTTGTCGCACAGCGGGCGACCGGTGCGCTTGTCCATGCTGGGCTCGCAGCCGATGCGCTCGTCACCAAACATGGCCTTGTGGGCGTCGACGAGGGCCTTGACGTGCGGAGCGGTCTCCTTGTTGATCCACGTGGGGAAGTAAGCCTCGGTCTCGTAGACCTCGCCGGTCCAGGACGGACGGTCGTACATGTACATGGAGACCTTCACGTCGTCGCCGTACTTCTTGGCGGCCGGCAGGTTGCGGATCTCGTCCAGGCAGGACTCCCAGGTCTCGCCGGCGGTCATGCGACGGTCGATGGAGATGGCGCAGGAATCGGCCACGGCGCAGCGGCTGGGGCTGGTGTAGAAGATCTGGCTGACGGTGCAGGTGCCGCGGCCCAGGAAGCGAGCATCCTCGAAGTGCTCGGGATTGTACTTGGGGTCGAGCATCTTGACGAGACCCTTGATGTCGGTCGACTCGTCGCAGCCGTTGTTGTTGAGGGCGCGGACGTCGGCGATGATGTCGGCCATCTTGTAGATGGCGTTGTCGCCGCGGTCGGGAGCGGAGCCGTGGCAGGAGGTACCGTGAACGTCGACGCGGATCTCCATGCGGCCGCGGTGACCGCGGTAGATGCCGCCGTCGGTGGGCTCGGTGGAAATGACGAACTCGGGCTTAATGCCGTCCTTGTTGTAGATGTACTGCCAGCACATGCCGTCGCAGTCCTCTTCCTGGACGGTGCCGACGACCATGATCTTGTAGCCCTCGGGGATGAGGCCCATGTCCTTCATCATCTTGGCTGCGTAGGTAGCGGAAGCCATGCCGCCCTCCTGGTCGGAGCCGCCGCGACCGTAGATGATCTCGTCGGTCTCGTAGCCCTCATAGGGATCGGCGTCCCAGTTCTCGATGTTGCCGATGCCGACGGTGTCGATGTGGGAGTCGATGGCGATGATCTTGTCGCCCTCGCCCATAAAGCCCATAACGTTGCCCAGGCCGTCGACCTTGACCTCGTCATAGCCAAGGCTCTCCATCTCGGCCTTGATGCAGGCGACAACCTCACCCTCCTCGCAGGACTCAGAGGGATGGGAGATCATAGCGCGCAGGAAGCGAGTCATATCAGCACGGTGGGACTCAGCAGCAGCCTTGATAGCGTCGAAATCGAGTTCTTTAGCCATTGTTCATAACCTTTCAAACGAAGGAATCTACCTGTGAGGTGGCGGAGCGATACCTATTTACTCCGCCCCAACGATTAGCAAGTGGGATATTCGCCTTCCCAAACAATGCGGCGATACTGGTCGGGATCCGTATCGCCCTCGGTGGAGAAGCAGAGCACGGAGCTCGTCTTGTCCAGGCCGATGAGTTCCTTGAGCTCGGCGTACTCGGGATCGAGCATGAGAGTCTCGACCAGACCGGTGGTCACAGCGCCGGACTCGCCGGAGATGACGCGCGGGTCGCCCTTCTCGGGAGCGCCCAGGGTGCGCATGCCGCGAGCGGTGACCCAGTCGGGGCAGGACACGAAGGCGGTGGCGTGGTTGCGCAGGATATCCCAGCCCAGGATGTTGGGCTCACCGCAGCACAGACCGGCCATGATGGAGGGCATGTCGCCGTCCACGATGCGCGGGTCACCGTCGCCGGCGGCAGCGCCCTTGTACAGGCAGGCGGCAGGCGCGCACTCAACCACGACGAAGGTGGGCGGGTTATCGGGATACAGGTTGGTGAAGTAGCCCACCACGGCGCCGGCGAGCGAACCCACGCCAGCCTGGACAAACACGTGCGTCGGGCGGTTGATGGCCATCTCGCGCAGCTGCTCGGCAGCCTCGGAAGCCATGGTGCCGTAACCCTCCATGATCCAGGACGGGATCTTCTCGTAGCCCTCCCAGGCGGTGTCCTGAACGATGACGCCGCGCTCGCAGGCGTCGGCCTCGGCGGCGGCCATGCGCACGCACTCGTCGTAGTTGACCTCTTCAATGGTCACCGTGGCGCCCTCGGCGGCAATGTTATCGAAGCGGGGCTTGGTGGAACCCTTGGGCATGTGCACGACAGCCTTCTGGCCCAGCTTGTTGGCAGCCCATGCCACGCCGCGGCCATGGTTGCCGTCGGTGGCGGTAAAGAAGGTAGCCTGGCCAAAGTCCTCGGCCAGCTGATCGGAGGTCAGGTAATCGAAGGTGCAGTCGGCAACGTCCTTGCCGGTCTCGTCGGCAATGTAGTTGGCCATGGCAAACGAGCCGCCCAGAACCTTAAAGGCGTTGAGGCCAAAGCGATAGCTCTCGTCCTTAACGCACAGGTTGGACAGACCCAGGCGCGCAGCCTGACCGTCCAGGCGGGCAAGCGGGGTGACGGTATATTGAGGGAACGACTGGTGGAAGGCGCGGGCCTTCTTCACGTGGTCGAGGCTCATGATTCCCAAGTGCTTGTCATCGCTCTTGGGCATCGTGTTGCCCGCCCACTGGATCTTATCGGCCATACGGTGAACTCCTTAAGTCCTCTCTTGCCGGCCCCCGCATACGCGTTTCAGCCCGATCCCATTCACACGGCTGAACTTTTATGTGGATGCCAAACAAAAAGTTTGTTAGTAATGTTCTATCACACTTTTTGATTGGCATACCTAACGAATTGTTTGTTGCCGCAATCGGTACTTTTTCGCCGCCGAACGGTCATGAATTGCCTTGTTGATGGATTTGTTTGCGGTCAAGTGTGGTTTATGGCACAGTGAGCCCAAACTAATTTTTAGGAAGGCACCCATGACCCCGTCACAGATTGAGTTTTATAAGCGCCTTGCACACGGCCTGGCGCTCCAATTTGGCCCCTACTGCGAAGTCGTCGGCCACGATCTGGAGACCGAGGACGTGGACCACTCCATCGTAGTGATCGAAAACGGCCACGTCAGCGGGCGTAAACTGGGTGACGGCCCCAGCCATATCGTGTTTGAGTCCATGCACGAGGACACCACCGACGTGCACGACCGCGAGCCATACCTCACCAAAACCGCCGACGGCAAGCTGCTCAAATCGTCGACGATCTTTATCCGCAACGATGAAGGCAAACCCGTCGGCATTTTGGGCATTAACTTTGACATTACGCTCATGAAGGCTTTTGAGCGCTCGCTCGATGCCTTTACCGGCACCGGCGGCACGGGCTATACCGAGCCCGAGCCCATTACCAAGAACATCGGCGACCTGCTCGAGGACCTGCTGCACGAGTGCGAGCAGTTTGTGGGCAAGCCCGCGGCGCTCATGACCAAAGACGAGCGCATTCGTGCCATTGGCTACCTCGACCGTCGCGGCGCCTTCCTCATTTCCAAGTCGAGCGAGCGCGCCTGCGAGTTCTTTGGCATCTCCAAGTACAGCTTCTATAGCTACCTCAATGAGGCCAAGGCGGCGGCCGGCGACAAGTAGGCACTCGCCTGGATTGCCCCTCCCCTTTTGGGCGCGAGTTCTGGAAAGCACGAATCCAAGACCGAGCAGCTTGGGAAGTTCCATATAATCGATGTCATTAGCATTTCGAAAGGATGGAACAGAATGGCGTTGAGCAAGGCATCATGCACCGGTCGCGGATTGATTCCGGCAATTGGTGGACATGTGCACCGCATGTTCGATGAGAGTGAAGACGACCTGTTTTCGCTGAGCCTTGACGACGTGATGAATGATCGCCCGTGGACCGCCGACGAACTCATGGGCGGCGTGGCTCGCCCGTCAAACCCCAATCCCGCACTTGCGCCTAAGACCGCATCTGCGCCGACTCCTGCGCAGTTGGCTGTTTCGTCACCCGCGCCTACGCCCGCACCCACTTCGGCGCCCACGCCCGCTCCCCGCCCCGCAAGCGACCCGTCCGAGACGGCGGCATTTCTCGCTGCAGCGACGCAGGGCAAATCGGCCGACAGCACTGTTATGTACAGCGCCCAGCAGTCGCCTGTTCCTGCGGCACGCAAGCCTCCGGTCGCAAGGCTCGATGAGCCCGTTGCCCGTCAGGTTGCCTACGATTCCTGGGCTGCAGCCGATCTGGATGAGACCTCTACCGGCATGCCGGCGCTCGACGTTCCAGTTAACCCGCTTTTTGCCGCCAACACGAGCGCCGCGGACTATGAGGGCGGTGCGACATATTCCGATTATTCCGATGACTATGCTGGCAACGGTCGCATCGAGACCGAGGACTATGGCACCGCATCGAGCGATTATCTCAACGATCCGTACGCTGCCACGCCTGCACCGGAATATGACCCGGAGGCCGCGTCCGCGCCGGCGTATACCAAAAGCACGGGCGAAGAGCGCTTCGCCGATTATTACGCCGAGGAAAAGGCGCTGCGTTTCTCGGAATTTCCGCAAGCAGTCAAGGTTGCCTTTATCGCCATTGTCATTGCCCTGCTCGGCGTCATTGCGTTTGAGGGATTCCGGCTGTTCTCCGGCCCCACCCAAGCGGAGTCGGAGACCCAGCAAAAAGAGAACGATAACCAGTACCTGGACATCAACACCCTCAAGGGCGACCCCAACGACGGGGACGACGAGTAGCGAGGGCTGAAGGCGGCCACAGGATCCCGCATCCAGCACCGGCTTCTAAGTGCTGTTTTGTCATCCAGCTACACTTTTCCGTAGTTTTAAGGTGCCTATTTCGACACTTTTCCGTACTTTTACACGGCTGATTTCGACACTTTTCCGAATGAAAGCCGAATAATCACTTGGGAAACCAACGCCATTCACGCGTCATTTCGCAGGCGGCGCTTGATTTCTGTCCGTACACGTTGATAGACTCCATCTTGCCCGCAAGGAGCGGGCGCGTTTTATCCAGAGTCGGGGTAGAGAGTTGGCTACACGATCCCGACGCCAACCGGCCAAGAGGCACGGTGGCCCTGCCAACATCGATGAAAGGAGTCCGTATGGACAATTTCTCCATGCGCAGCGAGCGCAACTTCCACAACCTAGCAGCCAAGCCAAAACGAATGCATCTTCTGGACAAGCCGAACGGCTATGCCTCGGTCATGGTCAAGAGCGGTCTCTCCCACCAGATGCGCTTTACGGTGCAGACGCTCGAGGAAGAACTCTGCGTTGCCGGCGACCCGCATGTGCTGCAGATTAAGTTGTTCGGAGACGACTTGCGTGAGCCGTCTAGCTGGAAGCTCTTTGCCGACGGCGCGTGCGTCGCAAGCGACTCGGGCGACTTTGCCCGCGAGTGCTTCTGCGAGGGCGCTGAGGTGGTTCTGGACCTGTGCCGCGACGCCGTCGAGGCCGCTGAGCTACGGCAGTGGAGCCAAAGGGAGTACGAGCTGTTGAGTGCGGCCCGCGGGATTGCGATGGTGTAGGCAGACAGACCAGACAGCTCGTCATACTGGTTGACGCGTCGATGCAAACAGCAGTGCGAAGGCGCGCTTACAGCCCTGCCATGCCAAACCGAATGGCGTTCTCAAAAGGCCTACCTCCCCTCCGCCTTCAGCCTCAGCAGCAGGTCGCCCAGCTCGGGGCACTTGCTGGAAAGGCGCGTCTGGGCTCGCGCGCCCATCCCCCACCGCTGGCGGACTTCCTGGGCGCGCGGGCTCACGCGGTAGTCCCCATCCATCACCTGCTTGAGCAGCTTGGCGGTCACGCGCGCATCGGCTAAGGCGCTGTGGGCGTGACCCGTCGACTCGTCGAACTCGATGCCAAACCACGTTGCCGCGTCACTCAAAGAGACGCACCCGTGGCTGCCCACGTCCATGATCGAGGTGTAAAACGCCTGCAGGTCGGCCCAGTCCGTAGGAAATGCGGCAAGGTCGATATGCTTTGCCTGGCACTCGGTCATAAGCTGTCGATGATCCGCCCCGCTCCAGCAAACTATCTGGGCGGAGTAGCGACCGATCCAATCGCTGAGCCTTTTGATCACCACGTAGAGCGGATCGGCCATCGCGGTGTCCACAGCCGATATCCCCGTAAGCTCGCGGACGGGGAACGCAACGCCTTCGGTAAATTCCGTCTGCACAAACTGCGAGAACTCGCCCATAACGTTGCCGTGGTAATCGAGCTTGACGGCGCCGACCTCGATAATCTCGTTGCGCAGCCCACGGCGCTGGCGCTGCTTTGGCACCGGCGCAAACTCAAAGTCCAGCACGATCTGGCGCGCAAAGTTTGTCGTATCGATAGCCGAGATACCCGGCATCTTTTCAGCTGACACGGTTAGGGCCTTTCTCCGTCAACTGCCGCTTGTTACATAAGCGGCTACATTGCCGTAAGGATAGGCGCCCGTGCGGACACAAAAGCGGGGTGCAACGCCATGCGCCGGTCGCACGCCATGCAGACCGCCCCAAGAGAGTCGCCCGCTCTATTCAAATGCATGAAAAAGATTTAGGCCCGGTGACTTGAATCAGCGGTCATCCCGAGCCCATCAATATGCAGTGTACCTACAGAGGGCTGGTTAATCAAACGGGCTTTCGGTGACGAAGACCTGCGCGTCTATCCCCAATCGCCCAGCGTCGTCTTCTGCCGCCCTTACGAAAGGCTGCTATTCGAGGGAATCACGTTGCTGTTATTATCGAACATATATTCGTATTTATGACCGCGATTTGATAGAATGGCAGTTGTTGACGGCAGTTCCATGTGCCGGGCAGCGCCCTCCATGCGACGGGAGGTGATGCCCATGACCGATCTGATTGATTTCGTGAAGCTCCTGACCGCTTTGGTCTCGCTCCTCACGGCGCTTATCGGACTTTCCGAGGCACTTAAGCAGCGTACGAAGCAAAAGAAGAGGGGTCGACGCCGTTAAGGCATTGACCCCTTGAACTAAGTAACGGCGCTGCCCAGCTATCACCCTTGGGCTGCCGTCGACTTTATTCTACCCACGGTTGCCAGGTTTAACAAATGGATTTTCGGTTACGAAGTCCGAAGCTCGCCCCTCTATTCCAGCGGCGTTGCGCCGGATTCTGGGACGCACTTTCCGCCCCATGCCTCTATCGGAAACGGCCTCCCATCCTGCAGCGGAAATCCGGGACGTAGTATCCGCCAAAGGCCGCAAAGGGAAAGCGCATCC
>URTW01000056.1 GCA_900550815.1 uncultured Collinsella sp. | reverse complement strand
CTCGAGCATGTCCATAAGCTCGGTGAAGGTGCCGGAGACGTATTCGTACCGCCAGCCGGGCGTGTAGTACGACAGGGTCTGGAGGTACTCGTAACCCCATCCCGAGAGACGCTCGCCGGGGGTGCCGTTCTGGAAGCCCTCGTTGTTGACGAGCCAGCCGACGCGGACCGTCTTGACTGGCTGACTAGAGTCATCGGCAAAAGCATGGACAGGCGCGATGGAACTCAGTGCGGCAAGCGCGGCAAGCACAATGGCCAGGGCGCGACATATAACTGAACGAAGGACAGTGGCAGCTCTCACATGCAATCCTAACGAATCGAGACAATACCGCATAAGGATACCAGCTCAGCCTGCCCAGTCGGCAGCTGTACCGCTAAACGCTCCCGCCCGGCAGTCATCGGGGACGTTCTTAAACGACTAGTCATTGGGGACGTTCTTGTTTGACTAGTCATTTAAGAACGTCCCCAATGACTAGTTCCGTTTGCTGGGGAGGCGTGGGACAATACCGAGCGAACGTGATTGGTTGTCCGTGGAAGGGGTCGCGATGAAAAAGCTCAGGACGCTTGCCGATGTGCTGCGACAGGCTGGCTTTGCACGCATCACGGGCCTGTTTCTTATTTTCTATCTGCTTTGCTCGACGGCTGTCTGGCTGTCCGAGCCCACGACCCTCACGTTTGGCGATGGTCTCTGGTTTAGCTTTGAGACGGTCTCGACGATCGGCTTTGGCGATATCCCCGCTGAAACGCCGGTTGCCCGCGGCATTACCGTTATCCTAAGCGTCATCAGTATCTTCTATATCGCCATGCTTACGGGCGTGGCGGTGAACTACTGCAATACGCTCATCAAGCTGCGCCAAAAGGACACCATGGCGCGCTTTATGGACGATCTTGAGCATTTGGAAGAACTCGACCGCGATGAGCTCGCCGATTTGTCGCGCCGCGTGCGCGAATACCGTCGCCGGCAACGATAGAACGGGTGCCGCGCGTCACGACGAGGGGGATTGCATATGAACATCACGGTGTACCTGGGCGCGAGCGTCGGCAACGACCCGGCGTTTCTGCCCGCGGTGCAGGAGCTGGGCAATTGGATTGGCGCCAACGGACACGCGCTCGTATACGGCGGGTCCAAATCGGGACTGATGGGCGCGCTCGCCGATAGCGTACTCGAGGCAGGCGGACATGTGACGGGTGTGGAGCCGAGCTTTTTTATCGAGGCAGAGTTTCAACACGACGGAATCGACGACCTTATCGTGACGAGTGATATGGCCGAGCGCAAAGCCAAGATGATCGAGTTCGGCGATGCGTTCATCGCCTTTCCCGGCGGGACGGGCACGCTTGAGGAGATTGCCGAGGTCATGTCCGCGGTGTCGTTGGGGCACCTGAGTGCTCCGTGCATCCTGTATAACCTGGACGGTTACTACAACGACCTCAAGGCGCTGCTCGGGCACATGATTGATAAAGGGCTTTCGAGCCCGAGGCGCCAGCACGGCATCTACTTTGCTGACGATTTGCGCGAGATTGCCTCGATTATCAACGGATAAGTCTTGAGCCTGCCCCACTATGGCTCCCAATGGTGCCGTTTGCAGCGCAGATGGTTGGCTCGCTCGGGCAACGCCCGCTCTACAATAAAACGTAACTATGTCGACTTTGACCGCGGGAGGACCCGATGGACAACCTTGCCAAACCCACAAACCGCGCGCTGTTTTTAGTTAGCGTTGCCGTGACCGGTGCGTTCGCAGGTGCCGCGGTCTGGCTGTTCTTTTTTGCGATGGAGCACGGCATCGACTATCTATGGACCGAGATTCCACACGCGCTGGGCGTCGCTTCGCCCGCGCTTGCCAGCGGCCCGTTTGGCTTTCTGCCATACCCGTTTTTCGTCTGCCTGCTGGGCGGCCTGCTGATCGGTCTGTACGAAAAGACGACGGGCACCAAGACCGATGACCTCAACCAGGTGATGGCCAAGGTAAAGCAAGACGGTCGCTACCCGTACGACAATCTGGGCAAGCTGTCGATTGCGGCGCTGCTGCCGTTGCTGTTTGGCGGAAGTATTGGACCGGAAGCCGGTCTGACCGGCGTCATCGCGGGCCTGTGCAGCTGGGTCGGCGACCGCATGCGCCGCTTTGGTGCCGAGTTTAGGGAGCTTACGCTGCTGGGCACCCAGGCTGCTCTGACGGCGCTCTTTACCGCGCCCGTGTTTGGCTTTGTGGCGCCGCTTGCCGGAAGTACTGACGGCCAGGGCGAAGACGCCGACGATGAGTCCGCGTCCGACGAGATCACGATCAAGCTGCCCAAGGCGCAAAAGACGGTGGTCTACGGCATTGCGATTGCCGGTGGTCTGGGCACCTACCTGCTGCTCGGCCAGCTCATGGGCGGCGGCATGGGCATGCCGAGGTTCGAGGCTGCCGTGGTGGGCAACCTGGAACTTGTCTGGCTCATCCCTCTGTCGCTGATCGGAACAATCTGCGGATGGCTGTACTTTGTCTCTGAACATGCGAGCGAGGCACTGTCTCATGCAATAGGGGAGCGTCCTGTCGTCAAGGCCATGCTAGCCGGTCTGGCGCTCGCCATCTGCGGCACGGTCCTGCCCTACACCATGTTTGCCGGCGAGACCCAGGCCGACGTGCTCATGGAAACCTACCTGACCATTCCCGCTGGCGTGCTTATCGCGACCGGTCTTGTTAAGGCCATGCTGACGCCCGCCCTCATCAACCTTGGTTGGCGCGGCGGCCACTTCTTCCCGGTTATCTTCTCGGGTGTGAGCCTGGGCTACGGCCTTGCCATCCTCACCGGCGCCGATCCGGTCTTTTGCGTCGCTGTCTGCACGGCATCGACGATGGGTGCGGTCATGCGCCAGCCGGTCATGGTCGTGGGCCTGCTGCTCATGTGCTTCCCACTCAAGGGTATCGTCTGCATGATCATCGCGGCTGTCATCGCCGCCGGTATCCCGCTACCCAAGCCGCTGCGCAAGTAGTACGGTGGCGCACGCCAGGGACATGCCGTTTGCCACGGATTTGCGGGGAGGGGCGGCGATCGCGCCCTTCGTGGATTGAGACTCGCGTGGCTACAGATCGCGTGCTCGATAGACCTTGGTGCTGACGGTGCAGCTGATTGCACATAGCGCGAGGGCCAGTACGGCAATTCCTGCGCACAGACCGCCAAGGACGGCAGGATCGGGATTCGCTCCGGCAATCGACATGAGCCAGTTGCTAATGGGGTTGGAAGAGCTCAGCATTGCCATGGTACCGCAGCCCATCAGGGCAAACAGGCCGACGGAAAGGCGCAGCGCCTCCATGTGTCCAAATCGAAAGAACAGCGGCTGTGCCAAAAACACCATCATGAGGGAGATGAGCATCGATGCGGCGGAGGCTATTGTGATCTCAAAGACGGTCTGTCCCGTCGAAGGAATGCCCGTGTGATCGAAGAACGGAAGGGCGATGATGCTCAAAAGCACGGCGGCGCATGCCATGACGGCCGAGAAAGCAATAATGCACAGGTAGCGTGCGCAGATGATGTCTTTGCGCGAGAACGGCAGCGTTGCCCGATAGCGCTCCCAGCCGTTTTGGTTATCGTAGCCAGCCAGTGAGTTCATGATTATGATGGGTGACATGGCGCTGACCGCGCAGGCGCCGGCGCTCATACCGGAATCGCCGTCCGATGCGTTGGCAAGGGTTAGCACGATGAAGATGAACAGGCCGACGCCCGCAATGCTCGGGATGAGCGTGCGAGCGATGGCGAGCTCGGACATAAAGGCGCGTTTCATTTTGAAGCCCCTTTCAGCGTGAGGCGAAGATAGTCGTCAATGGTTACCCGATCGCAGGGAATCTCGGGAAAGGCCTCGAGCGTTTCGCGACGGTTGGGCACGAGCACGTCCACGCTGTAGGCGTGGCGGGCGGCATGGGCACCTTCGACGCAAGCCATAAGCTCGGCGCCTGCGCTTGGGTGCAGTGGGCGATGCCGGCTCGGTCGGTAATGTCCTCGCGCGGCAGGTCAAACACAATCGAGCCGTTATCGATGCAGATGACGCGGTCGGCGGCGCGATCGAGGTCGGACGTAATGTGGCTCGAGAGCAGCACGCTGTGCTGGCCGTCGGCGACAAAAGCAAGCAGCTCATCGAGCAGTTCCTCGCGCGCCATGGGATCGAGGCCCGCGGTGGCTTCGTCCAAAAGGAGTAGCTTGGCATTATGGCTGAGTGCACAGGCAAGCTGCAGTTTCATGCCCATGCCGCGGGAGAGGTTCTTGACCTTTGTCTTGGGATCGAGGCCAAATCGGTCGATGAATCCGGCGAACGTTTTGCGGTCCCACGTGGGGTACGCCTGACCTACGAGTGCCTCGATCTGGCCCACCTTGAGCGTTGAAGGGAAGGGGCATGTGTCCAGGACGAGACCGCCGCGGGAGCGCAGGCAGCGCTGTGTCTCATCGGGCGCGTCGGCGCCACAGCGCTGCCCAAACAGGCGCACCTCGCCGGCATCGAGCTTGATAAGCCCGAGCGCGGCGCGAATGGTCGTTGTCTTGCCGGCACCGTTAGCGCCCACAAAGCCGACTATCTGGCCGGGCTCCACGGCGAGCATGACATCACGCAGCGAAAAACGGTCGCTCACGCGGCGTGAGACCCCTTTGAGTTCTAACAAGTTTTGCATGGTATAGCCTTTCTTGCAGATGGCTACTGCATGGTTTCGGGGGCTACCAGGGCGAGCATCTCGTGCAGTTTGTCGCGCGTGACGCTCAGGGCTTCGGCTTGTTCTGCCGCCTGCGTAAGCAGCTCTTCGATATGGCAGAGCTGGTTTTCACGCAAGAGTTCTTGGTTGCCGTCGGCAACAAAGCAGCCCTTGCCCTGCACGGTACAGATAAACCCGAGCTGCTCCAGATCGGCGTAGGCGCGCTTGGTGGTGATGACGCTCACGCCCAGGTCGCTCGCGAGTGCGCGGATGCTGGGGAGTTTGGCTCCCGCGGCGAGCGTGCCCGAAAGGATTTGAGCTTTGACCTGCGAGGATATCTGCTCGTAGATGGGCTTGTCGCTCGAATTGGATAGGATAATGTCCACAGCGGCTCCTTAGCTGTTGGGCTACACGTGTATATAACCGGTAAGCACAGTATATATACACTATGCACAGTTACGCAAGAGACAAATTCGGATTAAGCCGGCTACCCAGACCCCCAACTGATGAATTTGTCCTGATAGGTGCCCTATGGCGAGGTTTCACGGCTACAATAGGGCAGTTACATCGACGTAATGCATATAGAACGCAAGAAAGGATCCGCATGGCAAGCCTGTCGGATGAAATCTCGTCGCGCCGCACATTCGCGATCATCAGCCACCCGGACGCCGGTAAGACCACGCTTACCGAGAAGCTGCTGCTCTATACCGGCAGCATCCAGACTGCCGGCTCGGTCAAGGGCAAGAGCTCGGCCAAGCATGCTGTCTCGGACTGGATGGACATCGAGAAGGAGCGCGGCATCTCCGTCACCTCCTCGGTGCTGCAGTTCACCTATAACGGCGCCTGTGTCAACATTCTCGATACCCCCGGCCACCAGGACTTCTCGGAGGATACCTACCGTACCCTTATGGCCGCCGACGCTGCGGTCATGGTCATCGACGGCGCCAAGGGCGTCGAGGCCCAGACCAAAAAGCTCTTTAAGGTCTGCACGCTGCGCCACATTCCCATCTTCACCTTTGTGAACAAGCTCGACCACGAGGCTCGCGACCCGTTTGAACTCATGGAAGAGATCGAGAACGTCCTGGGCATCAATACGTATCCCATGAACTGGCCGATCGGCAGCGGCCGCAACTTCCGCGGCGTGTTCGATCGTCAGACCCGTCGCGTCATTGCCTTTGAGGGCGACGGCCACGCCAACGCCACCAAAAAGGTCGCCGAGGTCGAGGCCGAACTGGGCGATCCTTCCATGGACGAGCTCATTGGCGAGGAGAACCATAAGAACCTGATGGACGACATCGAGCTGCTCGATGGCGCCGGCGACGAGCTCGACTTGGATGCTGTGGCCTGCGGCAAGCTGAGCCCGGCGTTCTTTGGCTCGGCGCTTACCAACTTTGGCGTGGAGCCCTTCCTCAAGGAGTTCCTGCGCCTGGCTCCGACGCCGCGCGCCTATACCGATACGCTCACCAGCGAACCGGTCGATCCCTGCCGCGACGACTTTAGCGGCTTTGTGTTTAAGATCCAGGCCAACATGGACAAGAACCACCGCGATCGCATCGCCTTTGTGCGCATTTGCTCGGGCAAGTTCGAGCGCGGCATGGACGCCTTCCACGTGCAGGGCAACCGCAAGCTCAAGCTTGCCACGGGCACGTCGATGATGGCCGACGACCGCGCCATCGTGGACGAGGCGTACGCGGGCGATATCGTGGGCCTGTTCGATCCGGGTATCTTTAGCATCGGCGACACCGTGTGCTCTGGCAAGCGCCACGTGCAGTATCCGCAGATCCCGACGTTTGCCCCCGAGATGTTCGCTCGCATTACGCAGGTCGACACGCTCAAGCGCAAGCAGTTCGTCAAGGGCATGGAGGAGCTTGCCCAGGAGGGCGCCATCCAGATCTTCCGCGAGCTGGGTGCCGGCATGGAGAGCGTCATCGTGGGCGTGGTCGGCGTGCTGCAGTTTGAGGTGCTCGAGCGCCGTCTCAAGGCCGAGTACCGTGTTGAGGTTCGTCGCCAGCCGCTGCCCTATACGGACATCCGCTGGATCCAGAACGACCCCGACACCATCGATATCCCGGGCCTTTCGCTCACGCGCGACACGCTGCGCGTCGAGGATATGCGCGGCGGTAAGCTGCTGCTGTTCACGAGCCCGTGGAACGTGGATTGGGCAACCGACCACAACCCCGACCTGATCCTGTCGGAGTTTGGCAACGTAGCCTTTTAACGCATCGGCGCGGTGGTCCTGCGGGGCTGCCGCGCCATTTACTTGCCTGATGCCGTGTGAGCGGCTATCATACCCACCGTCGTCTCAAGACCGAGACGTCCGAGCAGTTCGGGTCCGATATCCTGCTCGTTAAACCTAAAACCAAAGGAGTACATAATGATCAAGAAGGTCATGGAGGACTACAAGGTCCTGTTGCGGAGCATTCCCGCGGCAACGGTTTCGCTGTTTTTCGTGAGTGTCATCATGATGAACCTGCTGGCCAACAAAGAGCTCATCAGCCTGCCGTATCTGGCACTCGATTGCGGCTTTGTGGTGAGCTGGGTCTCGTTTTTGTGCCAGGACATGATCTGCAAGCGCTTTGGCGCCAAGGCATCCATCAAAATCTCCATCCTCGCGCTACTGGTCAACCTGGCCGTGAGTCTGTGCTTTTGGGCATGTTCGCTCACGCCCGGCATGTGGGGCGCCTACTACGACACGGGCATGATCGAGGTCAACACCGCCCTTAACGCCACCATCGGCGGCACCTGGTACGTGGTGCTGGGCTCTTCGCTGGCAATGCTCGTTTCTGCCGTGGTTAACTCCACGCTCAACCAGTCGCTCGGCCGTATGCTCAAGAAGAATAACTTTGCGAGCTTTGCCTTCCGTTCCTATGTGTCCACGGGTGTTGGCCAGTTTATCGACAACCTGGTCTTTGCCATTGTGGTAAGCCACACGTTCTTTGGTTGGACCTGGGTACAGGTCCTTATGTGCTCGCTGACCGGCGCTGTTGCCGAGCTGCTGTGCGAGGTCTTCCTGAGCCCCGTGGGCTACAAGGTCGTGCGCGGCTGGGAGCGCGAGAATGTGGGTTCCGAGTACCTCGAGCGCCACGCAACCGCCTAAGGAGCAAGTATGCGGGTTTTGATCACGGGCGCTTCGGGCGGTATCGGAGCCGCGTGCGTGCAGCGCTTTTTGGATGAGGGCCACGAGGTCGTGGGCTTTGATCTGCTGCCGCCGGCGATCGAACACGAGCGCTACCGCCATCTGATCGTTGATGTCCGCGAGCCGGACTCGTTTCCAAGCGACCTTGAGCCTCAGGTAATCGTGAACGTTGCCGGTACGCAGGATTCGGCCGACGACATCGCCGCCAACCTGTGTGGCACCATCAACGTGACCGAGCGCTACGCCTTTGTGGGGGAGGGGCTCGCCGCCAAGCCTGCGCCGGCTATCAAATCCGTGGTCAATGTGGGGTCGGCGAGCGGACATACGGGATCGGAGTTTCCCGCCTATGCCGCCAGCAAGGGCGGTGTTATCGCCTACACCAAGAACCTTGCAAACCGCCTGGCGCCGCAGGCCATCGCCAACAGTGTGGACCCGGGCGGCGTTATCACGCCGCTCAACCGTTGCGTGATGGAAGACGAACACCTGTGGAACCAGATTATGGAGCTCACGCCGCTTAAGCGCTGGGCCACCGCCCAAGAGATCGCCGAGTGGATCTACTTTGTGGGCGTGACCAACCGGTTTATGACCGGGCAGAGCCTGTTGATCGATGGCGGCGAGGCCGGCCGCACGCAATTTATTTGGCCCGAATAGGAAACGCGCCCGATGGAAAGCCGTCGGGCGCGTTTTTGGTATATCGATTTTTAGTCGAGGCAAGTCCAGTTGACGAGGGTCGAGCCGTGTTGTTCGAGTAGCCGATTGGCAGCGGAGAAGGGGCGCGACCCCATAAAGGCGGGGAGTTCTGCCGTGGCACGGTTGGCCGAAAGCGGCGAGGGGTGCGTGGAGGCCAGGCAGAACTTGCCGGTCGCCTTGCCCGCGCCGGTCGCGGCGAGCTTGCCCTCGACCATCTGCTGGGCAAAGCGGCCCCATGCCAAAAAGACTACCGGTTGGGGCAGCTGACAGCAGCGTTCGATAACGTAGTCGGTGAGCGTGCTCCAGCCCAGTTTGGCGTGCGAGTTCGCGGCATGCTCGCGCACAGTGAGCGTGGTGTTGAGGAGCAGGACGCCCTGTTGTGCCCATGGCGTTAGATCTCCCGTGGCGGGAATGGGGCAACTCAGATCGGCTTTGAGTTCCTTGTAAATGTTGCGCAGACTCGGCGGCAACTTGGTTTGCGTCGCGGGGACCGAGAACGACAGCCCCATGGCCTGGTTGGGTCCGTGATAGGGGTCTTGACCTAAGATGACAACCTTGACCTGGTTGGCCGGCGTGTAGGCGAGGGCATTGAGGATGTCGTCTTGTGCCGGGTAGATAGTCTGCTCGGCACGCAAAAGGGCGATGCGCTCGAGCAGCTGGTTCGTAGTGTTACGTACCGGCTGCGGTGCATCGCCCAACCAAGTTGCTATGTTGCGGTCGCGGGTCGCGGCGTCCATGGCGCTCCTTTACGTCAGATGCTCTGTCGGTATCTATTGTAAAGGCGCACCGGTTGCCTTTATGCCGCGGCTGTATGAAGAGCGGGGTCTACGAGACGTGCTCGGGCGCTCCTGTCATGCGAGCCTGTCCATGTGCGCGGAGGCGCGGAAGCTCGACGGTTGCCACCATGACGCCGGTGAGGATGAGGGCGGCGCCAAAGAAGGCGATGGGGCTCAGGACCTCGCCAACCAGGAAGAACGAAAAGACGGCGGAGCAGACCGGCTCGAGCGAGAAGGCGAAGCCAGTGGTCTCGGCGGGCACGTGGGGCTGCACGAGCGTTTGGGTGATAAAGCCGTAGGCAGAGCAGATGAGTGCGAGCGCAATGACGACCACGATCTCGCTGGGCGTACTGGGAAGCGTGAAGCCGCCAAAGGTGAATGCGGCGATGCCCGAGAACAAGCCGCCAAAGCCCAGCTGCCAAACGCCCAGAGCCAGCGGATCGACTTCTTCGACAAAGCGCTTGGCCACGATGATGTGGCTGGCATAGATAAAGGCCGAGAGCAGCATGATGATCGCGCCCGGGTTCAGGCTGGTAAAGTCGGCGCCCGAGAGCAGCAGCATGCCGCAGGTGACGATGGCGGTGCCGACGAGCACTTTGCGCTCGGGGGCGCGACGCAGCAGGGCGGCGTTGGCAAACGGTACGATCACGACCGTCAGGCTCTGCAAAAAGCCGGCAGTGGAGGCAGAGGTAAGGCTGGAGCCCAGGCACATGCAGGTGAGCTCGGTTGCCATAATGGCGCCGATGATGGCGGCACGGACCATAAGGTCGCGGTTGATGCGGAGCGCGCGCTTGTGGAAGAGCAACAGGCAGGCCGCAAAGGCGATGATGCAGCGTAGCGCGACGATGCTCGTAGCGTTCATGCTGTCCATGCCGATCTTCATGAGGGGATACGAAAAGCCCCATGCGACGGGAACGGAAAATGAGAGCGCGATTGCTTTTTTGCGATCCATGGGACTCCTTTTGTTACAGAACGGTTTCGTAAAAAGGATTCTGCTCCCAGATGTGGATGTAGTAAAGCGAATGTATCTTCAGTATGATTAAGAAATGCTAATGTTGGCAGAAAAAGCCCTGGCAAAACGTTTTACGTCTGCATTGATGGGGAGGCACAATGGCATCGCGGTATCAGATCGTTTGTATGGTGGTCGATCGCGGCAGTCTTAAGGGCGCGGCGGACGAGCTGGGCTATACGCAAAGTGCGGTGAGTCAGGCCGTCAAGGCGCTCGAGCGCGAGCTGGGTACCACGCTTATCGAGCGCGGTAAGCAGGGCGTTTCGCTTACGCGCGACGGTAAACAATATCTGCCATTCCTGCGCCAGATCGTGACCGCCGAGGCCGAGCTCGAGGGCAAGCGCCAGGAGCTGCTGGGGCTTTCGTCGACCGATATCCGCATCGCGACGTTTACCAACGTGAGTCGTACCGTGTTGCCGCGCGTGATCCGCGATTTTGGAGCGCTGCACCCGGGCGTACGCTTTACCCTCAAGCAGGGCGATTACACGCGCAACGCCCAATGGGTGCACGACGGCGTAGTGGATTTTTGCTTTACGGCACGCGGATTTACCGCTGGGCTCGAGAAGCGTGTGGTCTATCACGACGAGTTGGTAGCATTGTTGCCGGCCGCGCATCCGCTGACGGCAAAGGAAAAGGTGACGCTCGCCGATTTGGCGTCCGAGCCGTTTGTGCTGCTGGATGAGGGCGAACAGAGCCTCGAGCTCGCTGCATTTGCAGCGCTAGGGCGGTCGCAGGA
>URTW01000055.1 GCA_900550815.1 uncultured Collinsella sp. | reverse complement strand
TGTAGAACTCGGTGGACGCCGGATCCATGGCGTACATGAAGTCAACGCCGGGTTTACAGCCAGCCTTCTCGACGGCCTTGGTAATGTACTCGAACGGCTCGGCATTGGTCTTGAGGTTGGGCGCGAAGCCGCCCTCGTCGCCCACGCCGCCGCCAAGGCCGGCCTCGTGCAACACGCCCTTGAGGGTGTGGTAGACCTCGGCGCACCAGCGCAGGCCCTCGGCAAAGCTCGGAGCGCCCACGGGCATAATCATGAACTCCTGGAAGTCAACGTTGTTGTCGGCATGCACGCCACCGTTGAGGATGTTCATCATGGGCGTGGGCAGCAGGTGGGCGTTGACGCCGCCTAGGTACTGGTACAGCGACAGGCCCGCCGACTCTGCCGCAGCGCGGGCAACGGCCAGCGATACGCCCAGAATGGCGTTGGCGCCGAGCTTGGTTTTGTTGGGCGTACCGTCGGCGGCAATCAGTGCGGCGTCAATGGCACGCTGATCGAAGGCATCGAGGCCCACGACGGCGTTGGCGCACTCGTTGTTGACATGCTCGACGGCCTGCGAAACGCCCTTGCCCAGGTAGCGGCCCTTGTCGCCGTCGCGCAGCTCGCAAGCTTCGAAAGCGCCGGTCGAAGCGCCCGAAGGCACCATCGCGCGACCGAAGCCGCCGTCCTCGAGCACGACCTCGACCTCGACGGTGGGGTTACCGCGGCTGTCGAGCACCTCGCGACCGTAGACGTCCAAAATGTCATTCATGTTGTCTCCCTCTCACTTGGAAACGTAGTTGATGCAAGCGACTGGCCGGCTGTGCACCATCGGTGCGCCTCCGTAAGTTAGCCATGTCGCACTTTTTGCATTATGCCCTAAGTTAGCCGAGGGATACAATTGTTTTTCGAAAAATTAGCGGGAACGACAAGGCATGTCAGCCCGTCATTCCCGCAGTCTTACTCCTCTGCCTTGGCAGCATCCCAGAGGTCGTTGAGGCCGTGGGTCGAAAGCTCGGCAAGATCAACATGGGCATCGGCCGCCATCTGCTCCATCGCAGCCCAGCGACGGCGAAACTTGGCCGTGCTCGCGCGCAGGGCGCTCTCGGCGTCGATGCCCTCTTTGCGCGCAACGTTGACCAGGGCAAAGAGCAGGTCGCCAAACTCCATCTCGCGCTCGGGCGTTCCGGGGGTCTCGGCCTCAAACTCGGCATGCTCCTCGGCGACCTCGTCCCACACATCCTGGACCGTCTCCCACTCAAAGCCCACGGCAGCCGCCTTGCGCGACACCTTCTGCGCCTGCATCAGCGCCGGCAGATGCGTGGGCACGCCGTCGAGCAGGCCCTCGGGTGCAGCTTCGCCCGCTGCCACGGCCTTGTCCTTGGCAGCCTTCTCGGCAAGCTTGACCTCATCCCAAATCTTGAGCACCTCGTCGGAGCTCTCGGCATCCGCATCGCCAAACACGTGTGGGTGGCGGCGGATGAGCTTGGCGTCGATATCGCGCGCCACGTCGGCCAGCGTAAACTCGCCGGCGTCCGCCGCAATCTGCGCATGCAGTACTACCTGCATGAGCACGTCGCCGAGCTCCTCGCGCAGATGCGTGGCATCATCGGCCTCGATGCAGTCGAGCGCCTCGTAGGCCTCCTCGATCATGTTCTTGCCAATGCTGCGGTGCGTCTGCTCACGGTCCCACGGGCAGCCATCGGGCTGACGCAGACGCCAGATGGTCTGCACCAGATGCTGCAGCTCGGTCGACGCGTCTACCAGCGTGGACAGATCGCGCGAGCCCTCGGCATTTTGCTGAGCCATATGCTGCGCCATGGCTACTCCTCCTCCATAACCACGTGGCGGAACGCGCCGCCCTCGTAGATGCCGTAGCTGTGCGAGCCGTCCTTGGGGATGCTCACGCTGCCGGGGTTGAAGAGCCACAGGCCCGGGTGCGCGGCGCTCTCCTCGTTAACTTTAATGTGCGTATGGCCGTAGACGAGCGCGGAGCCCTCGGGCAGCGCGGGCGCGTGGTCGACGCTGTTGTGCATGCCGGCGCCAAAGACGTGGCCGTGCGTCAGAAACAGCTCGCGGCCGGTCTCGTCAAACAGCGTGGCGTAGTCGGCCATGACGGGAAAGTCGAGCACCATCTGGTCGACCTCGGCGTCGCAGTTGCCGCGCACCGCGATGATGCGGTCGGCCAGGGCGTTGAGCAGCGGAATCACGCGCTTGGGAGCGTAGTCGCGCGGCAGGTCGTTGCGCGGGCCGTGGTAGAGCAGGTCGCCCAGCAGGACGATGCGGTCGGGCTGCTCGGACTCGATGGCAGAGCAGAGGCGCTCGGTCCAATATGCCGAGCCGTGGATGTCGGAAGCGATGAGATATTTCATGGGGAGATCCTTTCGGGTGGGGTTGATGGGGCTGGGCGTGGCGTGCCACCGGCCGCGTTACTCAAATCGCAGCGCCGTGGCTTGTGCCGCCTGCATCACGCGCTGGAGCGGTACGTTATGCTCGCGGGCGAGACGGGCGCAGTCCTCGTACTCGGGCGCCGCACGCTCACTGCCGTCGGGCAGAGTGGCCACTTTAACGGACACCTCGCCCCAAGGCGTCGCTACCTGCTCAAAACGACGCGGCAGACAGACGCGCTCCATAACCTGGCGCCGGATACCGTTGGTCGTGGTTTCCAAAAAGATAATCGCCTGCAGGCGTTCAATATCCTCATGCGAGCAGATCACCTGCAGCTGCCAGCCGGGACGGTCCTTCTAGCAATAGAGGGGCAGCCAGTGCACCTCGCGCGCACCGGCCTCGCGCAGGCGGTCGGCGGCATAGGCGAGCACCTCGGGCGACGCGTCGTCGATATCGCATTCCAGCTTGACGATGGTCTCGGGCGCATCGGTCTCGCGGGACAGCGGGGATGTGCTATCACATGGCATACGGTCCGGCTCCTTTCCGCACGGGCTCGTTTTGTTCACCCAAACGCTAGCACATCGGACGTGGCACAGGCGTGACTTTCGTCCGTCGCCGCCCTCGCTCCTATCCAAACATGTACATCAGCCTCCAAACATGTCATTTTCTGCAGCTTTTGGAGGCTGATGTACATGTTTTGAGAGCGCAAGCGAGGCCGCACCGCGCACCCTTTCCAGTCGATTTCGGCCCCCGGTGCGCTCGTCGCATCGGGGGCCGCGCCATTACAATGGAGCGGATTCGCTTGACGCAAAGGAGCTGCCATGTCTGCTTGCCCGATGGTCGATTGCCATACCCACACCTCGTTTTCGGACGGACATGCCTCGTTTGAGGACAACGTTCGCGCCGCTGCTGCGGCCGGTTGCCGCGTCATGGTCTCGACCGACCATCTCACCCTGCCCGCCAGCATGGACGCCAACTGCGAAGTGCAGGTTGTCGAGGGCGACCTGCCGGCACATCGTCTGGCCTTTGAGGACGCCCGCAAACTCGCCGCGCAGATTGCGCCGGAGCTCGAGCTTATCTATGGCCTTGAATGCGATTGGTACGAGGGCTGCGAGCCCTTGGTAGAGCGCTGGTCCCAGGGCGCCGTGGTGCGCTTGGGCAGCGTGCACTGGATTGGCGACCCCGGCGATATCATGGCCGGTGCCGCGGGTACGGCGGGAACGGAAAACGTCGCTCGTCCCGACACGCCCGATTCGAGCTGCGGTTGGATCGACGATGGCACCAACCTGCACGTTTGGGAAAACCTGGGCGTGCGCGGCGTGTGGGAGCGCTACGTCGATGACTGGTGCCGCGCCTGTGAAAGCCCGCTTAACTTTGATGTAATGGCCCACCCCGACCTGGTCATGCGCTTTTCGAAGGAAGGCTTTGCGCCCGACTTTGACCCCGCGCCATTCTGGGAGCAGATGGCCGAGTGCACGCACGATACGGGCCGCCGCGTTGAGGTCTCGACCGCCGCACCGCGCAAGGGCTTGGACGACTACTATCCCGCGACCGGGCTGTTGCGTTGCTTTGCCCATGCCGAGGTGCCCATTACCTTTGGCTCGGACGCGCACCGCGCCTGCGATATCTGCTGGAACATCCGCGAGGCCCAGGCCCACGCCTACGACTGCGGCTATCGAACCTTCGACATCCCCCACGCCACCGGCGAATGGGAATCCACACCCCTCGCCTAACTAGTCGTTTAAGAACGTCCCCAA
This sequence comes from uncultured Collinsella sp., assembly GCA_900550815.1. GTDB lineage: Bacteria > Actinomycetota > Coriobacteriia > Coriobacteriales > Coriobacteriaceae > Collinsella. Next base: position 6,880 of record URTW01000055.1, on the reverse strand, counting down.
TGACTAGTGACGGCGAGCGTTGAGTTCGCCGGCAAGCTCGTCGAGGGTGATACCGTAGCGCTCAAGGGTTACGAGCAGGTGGTAGATCAGGTCACCGGCCTCGTAGCGGATGTGATCGTGATCGTTATCCTTGCAGGCCATGATCACCTCGCTCGACTCCTCGGCAAGCTTCTTGAGCAGCTCATCCTCGACGTCGGTCAGCAAACGAGCGGTATAGCTCTCCTGCGGCGATGCTTCACGACGACCGTGAATCACCTCGGCCAGGCCCGTCAGCGTCTCACCGATATTTCCATCCTGAACGTTTGCGGTGCGCACACCCATAGTTCAATCCTTTCTGGTGGCCGAGCGTCTAATCGAGCGCCCGCCCTACGCGAGTTTCTTAAAGAAGCAGGTACGGTTGCCGGTATGGCAGGCCGGACCCGGCGAGTCGACCTTGACCAGCAGCGTATCGCTATCGCAGTCGGCCCAGAGCTCCTTGACCACTTGCATATTGCCGCTCGTCGCGCCCTTGTTCCAGAGCTCCTGGCGACTGCGGCTCCAAAACCACGTGGTACCGGTCTTGAGCGTCAGCCCCACCGATTCCTCGTTCATCCAAGCAACCATAAGCACCTCGCCGGTGTCATATTGCTGAACCACACAAGGAATCAATCCTTTGGCGTCGTATTTAAGATCCGCTGGAGTAGTAATTTCTCTCATTTCAATTCCCCAATTTAAACATCGCCGGTCGGCGAGGGTTGTCCAGGTGCCCGAGATTCCGAGCGACAAGCCCGACGACGCGTACTTAAGTACGCGAGGAGGGTTGGAGCCGGAAGGTCGGGTGCCTGGACAAGCCGCAGCATTAGAAGTCCAATCTCACAGGAATGCCCTGTGAGGCCATATACTCCTTCACCTGGCGAATGCTGAAGGTTCCAAAGTGAAAGACGCTCGCCGCCAGCACGGCGTCGGCCTCGCCCTCGATCACGCCCTCGGCAAAATGCTCGAGCGTACCCACGCCGCCGCTCGCGATGACGGGAATCGGCACCGCGCGCGCCACGGCGCGAGTGAGCGCCAAATCAAAGCCGGCCTTGGTGCCGTCGCGATCCATGCTGGTCAGCAGGATCTCGCCGGCGCCACGACGAACCGCTTCCTCGGCCCACGCCACCGCGTCGATACCCGTGGCGTTGCGGCCTCCCGCGGTAAAGACCTCCCACTTGTCGGCACCGGATGCGCCGGGCAAACCGACGCGCTTGGCATCGATCGCCACGACCACGGCCTGGCTACCAAACGCCGCGGCAGCCTGGCTGATCAGCGACGGATCGCGCACGGCCGCCGAGTTGAGCGATACCTTGTCGGCGCCGGCGGCAACCATGGTCCGCATGCCCGCCAAGTCGCGAAAACCGCCGCCCACGGTATAGGGAATGGCCAGCTCCTCGGCCGCATGCGCCGCCATCTCGATAGTCGTCGCACGGTCGTCGCTCGTGGCGGTAATGTCCAGGAAAACGACCTCGTCCGCACCCTCGCGGTCATAGGCACGCGCCAGCTCCACCGGATCGCCCGCATCGCGTAAGCTCACAAAGTTGACGCCCTTGACCACACGGCCGTCCTTGACGTCCAGGCAGGGAATCACGCGCTTGGTAAGCATGGGCTACTCCTCCCCTCGGGCGGCGGCCAGCGCCTGTGCCAGCGTAAAGTTGCCTTCGTAGAGCGCACGGCCGGTAATGGCGCCTTCAATCGCGACCTCACCCACCGCGGCCAGTGCGCGGATGTCGTCGAGCGTCGAGATACCGCCCGAAGCCACGACGGGAAAGCCCGCGACCTCGGCCACATGGCGATACGCCGCCACATCGATGCCCGTCTGCATGCCATCGCGCGCGATGTCGGTATACACCAGATGCTTAAAGCCCAGCTCGGAAAGCTGCACCACGGCATCGTCGAGCGCCACGCCCGCGCCGTCACGCCAGCCGTTCACCTTGACTTGGCCGTCGCGCGCGGCGATGTCTGCCACCAGCAGCTCGCCAAAGCCTTGGGCCGCCACCTCGGCAAATCCCGGCTCGGTCACCAGCACGGTGCCCAGCGCGATGCGGCGCGCACCGTAGCCGCCCAGCTCGTCGATGCGCGCGAGCGAGCGGACGCCGCCGCCCACGTCCACGGACAGACCGTCGACGCCGCAGATGGCCTTGATCGCCGCCGAGTTGGCAGCGCACGCATCCTCGTCCTCGCCAAAGGCAGCGGACAGGTCGACGACGTGCACCCAGCTCGCGCCCTGCTCGGCAAACGAGCGGGCGACGGCCACGGGGTCGTCGGAATATACCTTGCAGCGGCTGCGGTCACCGCGCTCCAGGCGCACGACCTTGCCGCCGATCAGATCGATTGCGGGAAACAGGATCATCGGCCAACCTCCTCGACGATGTTGACGAAGTTCTTAAGGATGCGCTGGCCCAGCGCGGAGGATTTCTCAGGATGGAACTGGCAGCCCCACACGTTGCCGTGGCGCACGATGCACGGGAAGCTCCGCGTGTAGTGCGTGCGTGCCAGAACATCGGCGGCATCGGCATCGTCGGCCACCGCATAGCTGTGGGTGAAGTACATGTTGGCACCCTCGGCAAAACCAGCAAGCAGCGGATCGGTCGCGCCGGCGGGCGTCATGTGCACCTGGTCCCAGCCCACGTGCGGCACCTTCAGGCGGCTCGACTCCAGGCGCGCGCACGAACCGCGCATAATACCCAGGCCATCGACCCAGGGGCCACCGGCCTGCTCGGAGGTGTTGCCGTCGGCAACCGTGCCTTCGTCCGCAGGCACACCCTCGTTGCCGCGCTCAAAAAATAATTGAAGGCCCAGGCAGATGCCGAGCAGCGGAGTTCCGGCGGCGACGGCATCGAGCACCGCGTCCGCCTCGCCGCTCTGGCGCATAAAGGCAATCGCGTCGCAGACCGCACCCACGCCCGGGATGACCAAGCCGTCGGCGTTACGGATCTGCTCCGGGTCGTCCGATGTGCAGGCGGCGGCACCGGCGCGCGCAAGCCCGCGCACGACGCTCGACAAGTTGCCCTTGTGGTAGTCGACCACCACGATCTTCGGTTCGCCCACGCGACCCTCCTTTTCCCCATTCAAAACCTGTCCCTTTTTGGCAGGTTACAGTGAACCCTTGGTGCTGGGGATGCCCTGCACGCGGGGATCGAGCTCGCAGGCGTGGCGCATCGTGCGGCCCACGGCCTTAAAGGCGGCCTCGATAATGTGATGCGAGTTGCCGCCCGCCAGCTCGCGCACGTGCAGCGTGAGCTTGGCGTCGCGCGCAAAGGCGTAGAAGACCTCGACGGCCAGCTCGGTATCGAAGCTGCCCACGCGCCCGGTCGGCACGGGCAGCTCGCAGTAGGCCTGCCCGCGGCCCGAAATATCAACAGCAGCCATCACAAGTGTCTCGTCCATGGCGATCGCCGCGTCGGCAAAGCGCGTAATGCCCGCCTTGTCGCCCAGCGCCTGGCAAAACGCCTCGCCCAGCACAATACCCGTGTCCTCGACGGTGTGGTGCGCATCGACCTCGACGTCGCCCACCGCGTGCACCGTCAGATCGAACAGACCATGGCGGCCAAAAGCGTTGAGCATGTGGTCGAAAAACGGCACGCCGGTCGAGATGTCGCACACGCCAGATCCGTCCAGGTCGAGCTTTACGACAATGTCGGTCTCGCCCGTCTTGCGGGTCACCTCGGCATAGCGGTCCATCTACATCTCCTCCTTCACCAGCGCGGCAAACGCGGCCAGCACCTCGTTGTTTTCCTGCGGGGTGCCCACGGTAATGCGCAGGCAGTCCGCGAGCCCCGGCGCGTAGCTAAAGTCGCGCACCAAAATTGAATACTCGTCGCGCAGGCGCTCGCGCACGTGCGTGGCATGCGGCGTGCGCACGAGCACAAAGTTCGCCGCGCTCGGCCACGCCTCCACGGGCAGACCCTCGGCAGCCGTTGCGCGCAGGGCGCACAGTTCGCGCTCGCGCTCGGATGCAACCTGTGCCACCACGGGCGCGTACGCATCGCGGGCACGCACGCAGGCAAGCGCGGCGGCCTGGCTCAGCACATTGACCGAGTAGATCTGGCGAATCGCCGCAAACACATCGATGACCTCGGGCGCCGCGATCACATAGCCCAGACGCGTGCCGGCGGCGCCAAACGCCTTGGACAGCGTATGCAGAATCACCAGGTTGGGATGCTCGGCGATAAGCCCCTGCGCCGTGGTAGCCGCGCCAAACGAATCGTCGGCAAACTCAACGTAGGCCTCGTCGACCATGACCATGCCGGGGCACGCATCGCACAGGTCCACGACAAAGTCGAGCGGCGCCACATCGCCCGTGGGGTTGTTGGGCGAGGTCACGATGGCCAGGTTGCACTCCGGCGCCGCCGCGAGCACAGCCGCTTGGTCGAGCTCAAAGGTCGCCGGGTCGCGCCACACATCGCGCACCTCGGTCTGACAAAGCGACGCAAAGAACGCATACTCACTAAAGCACGGCGGGCAGTTGAGCAGGGTCCGTCCCGCGCCGCCAAACGCCAGCAGGTAGTTATAGAGCAGCTCGTCGCCGCCGTTGCCCACGCAGATGTTCTCGCGCGCCACACCATGCCAAGCAGCAAGCTCGTCGCGCAGGTCGTTGGACATGGGATCGGGATAGCGGTTGAGCGGTGTGGCAGCCAGGGCGGCGTCGACCGCCTCGCGCACGCCGGCCGGCACGGGATAAGTGTTCTCGTTGGCCGAAAGGTTGATGCGCGTGGGCGTAAAGTTGGGATCGTAGGGCTCTATGCCGGCCAAGTAGGGCTGGACGAGCTCCTTCATGCGCGGCGTGAGTTCAGCCATTTTAGGCCTCCTCGACGACCGCGTCAGCACCATTCGCGCTTGCAGCCGCCAGGTCCACGCCCTCGGCAACCGTCGCCACGGCGTCGCCCGGCCAGGCGACCTTGGTCAGGTCGGCCGCGGCCAGAGACTCGGCGCTCACGGCATCCTCGCCCTGCTCCAGCACACGGCGACGCAGTGCGGCGGAAAGCGCGTGTGCCCACAGGCCCTCGGCCTCGGCCAAACGCTGCGTAGCGGGAGCATCGGAGAGCAGGCCCTCGGACGTATAGCAAATGACACTTGAGCGCTTGACGAACTCCTCCACCGAAAGCGGGTTGGAGAACATGGCCGTGCCGCCGGTCGGCAGCGTGTGGTTGGGGCCGGCAACATAATCGCCAAGCGGCTCGGAGCTCCAAGCGCCCACAAAGATGGCGCCGGCGTTGCGAATGCCGCCGAGCAGGCCCATCGCGTCCTTGCAGTGCAGCTCCAGGTGCGCGGGCGCCACGGTGTTCACCGCTTCGACGGCGGCAGCCATGTCGGCGGCCACCACGATGGCGCCCTCATTGTCGAGCGAAGCGCGCGTGATCTCGGCGCGTGGCGACAGCGCTACCAGAATATCGATACCCGCCTCGACCTCACGCGCAAACCGCTCGTCGCAGGTCACCAGATAGCAGGCTGCCAGCGGATCGTGCTCGGCCTGGGCCATCAAGTCGGCCGCGACCACCATAGGCTTGGCCGTGGCATCGGCCAGCACGCAGACCTCGGACGGGCCGGCAACCATGTCGATACCCACGTCGCCCGAGACAATCTGCTTGGCAGCGGCAACAAAGGCGTTGCCCGGGCCGGTGATCTTGTCGACGCGCGGAATGGTCTCAGTACCGTACGCCAGCGCGGCCACGGCCTGAGCGCCGCCCACCATATAGATTTCGTCCACGCCGCCGAGCTTTGCCGCGGCGAGCGTGTAGGGGCTGATCAGGCCGTCCTTTTGCGGCGGCGTCACCATAACCACGCGCTTGACGCCGGCAACCTTGGCGGGAATGGCGTTCATGAGCACGGTGGAGGGATATTGCGCGCGGCCGCCCGGTACATAGATGCCGGCCGCCGCGAGCGGGGTCACCTTAACGCCGAGCATCGTGCCGTCCGCACGCGTGGCAAACCAGCTCTGCTCGACCTCGCGCTGGTGGAACTCGCGAATCTGGCGTGCAGCCTTCTCGAGCGCCGTGACAAAAGCGGGATCGAGGCCTTCGAGCGCGGCATCGATCTGCTCTTGCGGCAAGCGGAAGCTCTGCAGCTCAACGCCATCAAAACGCTGGCAATAATCGCGCACCGCGGCATCGCCGTTGGCGCGCACGTTGGCCACGATATCGCGGGCGGCGTCGACGATGTTTTGCGGCAGCACGCCCTTGCGGTTGAGCTGGTTGGTAACGAGACGCTCACCGGGAGCAAGCTTGATGGTCTTCATATCGGTATCCCCTATCGGTCGAGGTTGTGTTCGAAAAACGAAAGGCCGGGCGGCGGCGCCAATCGGCCCGCAGCCCGGAGGCTGGGGTGCCCGTGCGTGCTCGCGCTATTGTGCCGAGCCCGCGACGGGCTCAAAATGCTTGTCCTTCACGGCAGCGGCCAGGCGATCTGCCAGATTGCGTACGCGCGGATCCAGGCGCGCGGCACCCGGGTTGACAAAGAAGCGGGCCGTGCAGTCCATGATGCGACCGGTGATGACCAGGTCGTTGTCGCGCAGGGTGGCACCCGTGGCGGTAATGTCCACGATGCGGTCGGTCATGCCGACGAGGGGGCCCAGCTCAATGTTACCGTGCAGCGAAACGATGTCGGCATTCACGCCGCGCTCGGCATACCAAGCGCTCGCGATGCGCGGGTACTTGGTGGCCACGCGAAGCGACCCGCGGCGGGCATAGTTGCGCTCGGCCTGGCCGGCGCGCCATGCGGGCTCCGCCTCGATAAAGGTGCACAGGCCATAGCCCAGGTCGACCAGCTGCAGCAGGTCGAGGTCTGCCTCGATAAGCGACTCGCCACCGCAGCTGCCGCAATCGGCGCCGCCGCCGCCCACACACGCAGGCGCGTCGCTGGGGCG
>URTW01000054.1 GCA_900550815.1 uncultured Collinsella sp. | reverse complement strand
GCGGCGCGTGGTCGAGTCCACGGCAGACGCCACCTAGCAAATGCTCTTGTAGGCCTGCTCGCCCTGCAGCGAGGGACAGGCCGCAGACATCGCCTCAACATCCAATGGGTAGCGATGCCACCACACCGCACCGCGCGAAAGCACAGGGCGCGCGTCGCGATCGGCAATACGGTACGTATACGTACGAGAACGCGCAGCAAAGCGTGCAGAAAAGCCTTTACGGGCCCTGTAGACCTCGTTAATGGCGATATCTTTGGGCAGCAGGGCATCCATGGCCCGCAGCCACCTACGGCGCGTACACGCGAGCTCAGCGTCCGTTACGGGCACGCTGATGTACTGAGCCACGGCATGCACGCCGGCATCGGTACGCCCCGCGCACGTCAAATCGATCGGGCGGCGAAGCAGCGTCTCGATGGCTCGACGTAGCTCGCCCGCAACCGTCGTCTGTCCCGGCTGCTCGGCAAATCCGCTATACGACGAGCCATCATAGGCCACACGAAATACGAGCGTGGCTTCAAGCTCGGAAATCGAATTGAAATCAGACGGGGCAGTCATGGGCGCTCCCAACAAACAAGTAACGGTATCGCGACAAAAAAAGAGGGGTACGCGAACGTACCCCTCGAATATAGCCTATGCAGACGGAAAGTCTACTCAGCGGTCTCCTCAGCAGGAGCCTCCTCGACGGCCTCGACCTTCTTGGGAGCAGCGGCCTTCTTGGGGGCCGGAGCGGCCTTCTTGGCCTTAGGCGTGCAAGGCTCGGTGACGAGCTCCATGATAACGATAGGAGCGTTGTCGCCCTTGCGGTTGCCGAGCTTCATGATGCGGGTGTAACCGCCGTTGCGGTCCTGCCACATGCCCTGGGCAGCCTTGTCGAAGATCTCGGCAACGAGCTGCTTATCGCCGAGCTTGGCGATAGCCAGACGACGAGAGTGCAGGTCGCCCTTCTTGGCCCAAGTGATGATCGGGTCGACGACCGAACGCAGCGCCTTAGCGCGGGTCTCGGTGGTCGTGATGCGGTCGTTCTCGAAGAGGGCCTTAGCAAGGCTCTTCTTCATGGCCTTGGTGTGGCTCGCATCGGTGCCGAGCTTCAGGCCCTTCTTAACGTTGTGACGCATGGTCTAGTTTCTCCTCAAATATGCGAAGCATTAAGCCTTCAGGCTCAGGCCCATGGACTCAAGCTTGTCCTTCACTTCCTCGATCGACTTAACACCGAAGTTACGGATGTTGAGCAGATCGTTCTCCGAGAACTCAACGAGCTGACGGACCGAGTGAATGCTGGCGCGCTTAAGGCAGTTGTAGGAACGGACGGAAAGGTCCAGATCCTCGATCTGCTTGTCCAGCTCGGCGTTGTCGTTGGTGACCTCGGGAGCGAAGATCGAAGCCTCCTCCTCGACCTCGGGGGTCTCGGCAAGGTTCATAAAGGCAGCCATATGCTGGTTGATGATATTAGCAGCCTGGACCACGGCGTCGCGCGGGGCGATGGAGCCGTTGGTCTCGATCTCGAGGACAAGGCGGTCGTAGTCGGTGTGCTGACCGACACGGCAAGCCTCAACGAGCTTGGCGCAACGGGAAACCGGCGAGTACAGCGAGTCGACGTGGATCACACCGATGGGATCGTTGTCGCGCTTGTTGGCCTCGCCAGAAACATAGCCGCGGCCATAGCCGATGCGCATGCTCATGGTGAGATGGCCACCCTCGGTGAGCGTAGCGATGTGCTGCTCGGGGTTAACCAGCTCAAACTCGGACGGAATAAAGAAGTCCGCACCGGTGACCTCGCAGGGGCCGTCAACCGAGATGGTGGCGGTCGCCTCGTCGGTCGTGCCGAGAGCCCTGAAGACAAGACCCTTGACATTCAGGACGATGTCGGTGACATCCTCGACCATGTTAGGGATGGTCATGAACTCGTGCTGTGCACCATCGATCTGAATAGCCTCGACGGCGGCACCCTCGAGCGAGGACAGAAGAACGCGACGAAGGGAGTTACCCAGCGTATCGCCGTAGCCACGCTCGAGCGGCTCGACGGAGACGCGAGCAGACGTCTCGTTGATCTCTTCGACCTGAACCTGAGGCCTAATGAATTCTGACATGTATTACCTCCAGCCTCAGCAGCCCGGATGGACTACTTAGAGTAGAGCTCGACGATGAGCTGCTCGTTGATATCACCGCTGATCTGCTCACGCGTCGGCAGAGCGAGCACGTTACCAGACAGCTTCTCGATATCGACCTCGAGCCAGCCAGGGACCTCAAAGCGCTCGGAGGAAATCAGGGCCTCCTTGATGGGGAGGAGGTCACGGAACTTCTCGCCGACAGCGACGACGTCGCCGGCCTTGACGCGGTAGGACGGGATGTCCACGCGCTTGCCGTTCACGGTGAAGTGACCGTGACGGACGGACTGACGAGCCTCTTTGCGGGTGCGGGCGAAGCCAAGACGGAAGACGACGTTGTCGAGGCGAGACTCAAGAATGATCATGAGGTTCTCACCGGTGACGCCGTTCATCTTACGGGCCTTGTTGAAGTAGCCGTGGAACTGCTTCTCCAGAACGCCATAGATGAACTTGACCTTCTGCTTCTCGCGCAGCTGCATGCCGTACTCAGATTCCTTGCGACGGCGCTTGGGCTGACGGATAGATTCCTTCTTGCTGCTGTAACCGAGCTCAGCGGGATCGATCCCGAGCTGACGGCAGCGCTTAAGAACAGGAGTCCTGTCGATTGCCATATTGATACGATCCTTTCAGTTACACGCGGCGACGCTTCTTGGGGCGGCAGCCGTTGTGCGGAATGGGGGTCTTGTCCTGGATGCTCGAGACCTCGAGGCCAGCAGCCTGGAGGGAGCGGATGGCGGTCTCACGCCCGGAGCCGGGGCCCTTGACGAAGACGGAAACCTTCTTCATACCGTGCTCCATGGCCTGCTTGGCAGCAGCCTCGGCAGCCATCTGGGCAGCGAACGGCGTGGACTTACGGGAGCCCTTGAAGCCCACCTGGCCAGCCGACTTCCAGGAAATGACGTTGCCCTGGGGATCGGTGATCGAAACGATCGTGTTGTTGAACGTAGAACGAATGTGAGCCTGGCCCACGGAAATGTTCTTACGGTCCGCGCGCTTCAGACGGGCAGCGCGAACGTTCTTCTTAGCAGTAGCCATCTATCTAGCGCTCCTTATTTCTTCTTCTTAGCACCGATCTGACGCTTCGGGCCCTTGCGGGTACGAGCGTTAGTGTGGGTGCGCTGGCCGCGGACCGGGAGGCCCTTGCGGTGACGAAGGCCGCGGTTGCAGCCGATGTCCATAAGGCGCTTGACGTTCTGGTTGCGCTCACGGCGGAGGTCGCCCTCAACCATGATCTGGTTCTTATCGATATAATCGCGGATGGCGTTAACCTCATCCTCGGTGAGGTCCTTAACGCGCGTATCCACGTTAACGTTGCACTCGACGCAAATCTTCGTCGCAGTGGTGCGGCCGATGCCGTAAATGTAGGTCAGACCGATCTCAACGCGCTTCTCACGCGGGAGGTCGACACCATTAATACGGGCCAACGTAGTCTCCTCTCTTAACCCTGACGCTGCTTATGACGGGGGTTCTCGCAAATGACGAGGACCTTGCCATGGCGCCTAATGATTTTGCACTTATCGCACATCTTCTTGACCGAAGGACGTACCTTCATCGTTCTTCCTTTCGGTAGCGCTCAAACTACTTCCCTACTATCTACTCGCCCAGCCGCAGGCGTTTAAAACTATGGCTGGTCTTCACACACAATCCGACCGTAGGTTGAGCTAAGCCTGCAGTCGGAAATGGAGTGCGTGTATGCGTGCCGCTATTTGTAGCGATAGGTGATGCGGCCGCGGGTCAGGTCGTACGGGGAAAGCTCCACGACAACCCTGTCACCGGGGAGAATACGGATGTAATTCATTCGGATCTTGCCAGAAATGTTGCACAGAACCGAATGACCGTTCTCGAGCTCGACCTTAAACATGGCATTGGGCAGCGGTTCCTTTACCGTACCCTCGAGCTCAATTGCGTCTTCCTTCTTCACAAGCAATCATCTTTCTCTAGAAAACGACAGCGATTGAGTATTCTACAACACGTATGCACGCATCGTAATAACTTCGTAATGGCTCCACAACTAAGTGGAACTTGTTACATTTCTCCGCCTTGGAGCGAACACCAAGCACCTTGCGCATCCGTGGTGAGAATCACCGGACCGTCATTGGTAATGGCGACGGTGTTCTCGTAGTGCGCGGCGGGCAGGTGGTCGTTGGTCGTAACAATCCAACCGTCGGAGCCCGTGCTCACATGGTTGGAACCCATCGTAACCATCGGCTCGATGGCAATGACCATGCCGGCCTGGAGGCGAACGCCCCTCCCCTTCTTTCCATAGTTAGGAACGTTGGGGTCCTCGTGCATCACGCGGCCAATGCCATGGCCCACATAATCACGAAGCACGCCGTAGCCGTGAGACTCGGCGAGGGACTGAACGGCATAACCGACGTCCCCGATATGGTTACCGGGAACAGCCTGCTCGATGGCAGCCTTAAGGCAATCGCGCGTGACCTCGCACAAAGCCTTGGCTTCGGGCGTGGGGGTGCCGACGAAAAACGTCCAAGCGTTATCGCCGACCCAACCGTCGACAACGGCTCCCGTATCGATGGAGATGATATCGCCATCGCGCAGGATCATGTCGGGGTAGGGAATACCGTGGACCACGGCATCGTAGATCGATGCGCAAATGGTCCCCGGGAACCCGCCGAAACCCTTAAAGGCCGGGGTGCCGCCATGCATGCGGATAATCTGCTCCGCGAGCTGATCGAGCTCAAAAGTCGAAACGCCGGGGCGCACCATGGCTCCAACGTGGCGGAGCGCCATCTTAGATAGCGCTCCTGCCTTCTTCATCTGCTCGATTTGCGTTGCAGACTTAATCTTGATCATAGACCGAGAGCCTCTTTGACATCCCCGTACACGGTCTCGCGAGCCTGGTCACCGTTGACCGACTTGAGCAGACCTTGGCCACGATAGTAGTCGACGAGCGGGCTCGTGGACTTCTCGTAGACGTCGAGACGGTTCTTGATGGTCTCGGGCTTGTCGTCGTCGCGCTGATACATCTCGCCACCGCACTTGGGGCAGGTGGCATCGGCAGCAGTGCCGGTGTAACCGCAGGCGCGGCAGGTGCGACGCGAAGACAGACGATCGATAATGACCTCGGGGGCCACATCGACCAGAAGGGCGCAATCGATCTCGCGACCCATGGCGGAGAGCTCGGAATCGAGCGTCACAGCCTGGGCGGTGTTGCGCGGGAAGCCGTCGAGGATGAAGCCCTGCTGGGCGTCATCGGCGGCAAGGCGCTCCTTGACAAGGTCGATCACGAGCTGGTCGGGAACGAGCTCGCCAGCGTCCATGTACTTCTTAGCCTGAATACCAAGCTCGGTGCCACCCTTGACGGCAGCACGCAGCAGGTCGCCCGTGGAAATATGGGCGACGCCAAACTCGGCGACGAGCTCCTGTGCGACGGTGCCCTTACCGGCACCCGGAGCTCCGAGCAATACGAGGTTCATGAGCAATCCTCCTCTAGCCTATTTAAAGAATCCATCGTAATCATACATCTTGATCTGGCCTTCGAGCTTATCGACCGTGTCGAGCACGACGCCGACCATGATGAGGATGGACGTGCCGCCAAATGCCTGGATCAGATGGTTACCCGTGAAGGAGAAGATGATCGAAGGCACGATGGCGATGAGCGCCAAAAAGACAGCGCTAGGAAGCGTGATCTTGTTGAGCGCGTTCTTGATGTAGGCCGCGGTAGCCCTACCCGGACGCACGCCCGGAATAAAGCCGCCCTGCTTCTTAAGGTTATCGGCCGTGTCATCGGGGTTGAACACCATGGAGGTGTAGAAGTACGCGAAGAACACGATGAGGACAACGTTAAGCACCCAGTTGAGCCAACCGGTCGAAAGCGCGGAGGCAACTGCCTGAATCCAGCCGATGCCGGGGAAGAACACGGCAATCTGAGCCGGGAAGTACAGCAGCGCCGAAGCGAAGATGATCGGCACGACACCCGCGGTGTTGACCTTGATGGGCAGGTAGGTGGTCTGGCCACCCATCATGCGACGGCCCACGACGCGTTTGGCGTAGGAGACCGGGATGCGGCGCTGGCCGCGCTCAAGGAAAACAATGAGCGGGATGACCAGCAGGATGATGGCGCAGATGATCACCATGGTGATGATGCCACCGGCATTGCCCTCGGTGCTGGAGAAAATCGCCTGCGGCAGGCCGGCCATGATGTTCGCAAAGATGATCAGCGACATGCCATTGCCGATACCGCGCTGGGTGATGAGCTCACCAATCCACATGATCAGCATGGCGCCCGCAGTGAGCGTGCCGACGATCATGAGGTCGAAGATGATCTCGGGAGCGCCGGCGCCATTGAAGCTGATGCCGAAGCTCTTAAAGAGGAAGAGGTAACCCACGGAGTTGAGGATTGCCAGAGCCAGGGTGAGGTAACGCGAATACTGCGTAATCTTGGTCTGACCGACCTCGCCCTCGCGGGCAAGCTCATGCAGGGAAGGCACGACGGCCTGGAGCATCTGGAGGATGATCGAGCTGGTGATGTAAGGCATGATGCCCAGCGAAAACACCGACACATAGCTCAACGCGCCGCCAGAGAAAAGATTCAGGAGGGCCATAGCACCTGCGGCGACCGAATTGTTATCGGTCGAGAAAAGGCCCAGCATCCCCTGGAAGGGAATGCCGGGCACAGGAACGTGCGCACCAATGCGGTACACGACGAGCATAGCTATGGTAAAAAGAATCTTTTCGCGCAATTCTTTGATGCGGAAAGCATTCTTAAGACCATTTAGCACGGCAGCTCGACCTTTCCGCCGGCGGCCTCGATCTTGGCCTGCGCAGAAGCGCTGACCTTGTCGACCTTGACCGTGAACTTCTTGGTGAGCTCACCATTGCCGAGCACCTTGACGGGCTCGAACTCGCTCTTGGTGATGCGAGCGGCCTTAAGAGCGGCACCGTCGATCACAGCGCCGTCCTCGAACTTACGCTCGAGACGCTCAACGTTAACAGCGGTGTACTCGATACGACGGGGGTTGCGGAAGCCCGGAAGCTTGGGCAGGCGCATAGCCAGCGGAGTCTGGCCACCCTCGAAGCCGGCACCCTTGGTGCCACCAGAGCGGGAACCCTGGCCCTTCTGGCCGCGGCCAGAAGTGGTGCCGTGACCCGAAGAATTGCCACGGCCGACGCGCTTGCGATTCTTGGTGGAACCGGGCGCGGGAGTAAGATCGTGAAGCTGCATTTGCTACTCCTCTACAATCTCGACAAGGTGCTTGACCTTGAAGATCATGCCGCGGACGGACTCGTTGTCAGCAATCTCGCGAACCTCGCGGATCCTGTGGAGACCGAGGGCACGGACAGTACGGACCTGATCCTGCTTGCAACCGTTGGTGCTGCGGACCTGCTTGATCTTGATGGTGTCAGCCATGCTTAGTTCTCCTTACCGACGAACATCTCGGAGACCGTCAGGCCACGGCGAGCCGCGACGTCCTCAGGGCTGGAGAGCTCCTTGAGGCCCTCGACGGCAGCCTTGATGATGTTGAGGCCGTTGTCGGTACCGAGGGACTTGGACAGGACGTTCTTGATGCCAGCAAGCTCAAAGAGGGGACGCACAGCGCCGCCGGCGATAACGCCGGTACCCTCGACAGCGGGCTTAATGATGATGCGGCCGGCACCAAAGTGGCCGAGAACCTCGTGCGGGATGGTGCCCTGCTCGGTCACCGGCACGTGGAACATGTTCTTCTTGGCATCGAGAGATGCCTTGGAGATGGCCATGGGCACCTCAGCGGACTTGCCCATGCCAACGCCGACGTTGCCCTTGCCGTCGCCAACGACGACGAGAGCGACGAGGCTCATGCGACGACCACCCTTGACGGTCTTCGACACGCGGTTGATGTAAACGACGCGCTCCTCGAACTCGGAGGCCTCGCGCTGCTGCTTCTGATTACGAGCCATGTGCTACATACCTCCTAGAACTCGAGACCGGCGGCACGAGCACCGTCGGCGAGGGCCTTGACGCGGCCATGGTAGATACGGCCACCGCGATCGAAGGCGACCTTGGTGATGCCGGCCTCGATGGCGCGCTTGCCAACGAGCTGACCGACCTTCTCCGCAGCCTCCTTGTTCGAGGTGTGGGTGCCCTTGAACTCGGCCTCGAGGGTCGAGGCAGAGACGAGCGTCAGGCTGGAGCCCTTGCTGTCGTCGATGATCTGGGCATAGATGTTGGCGTTGGTACGGGTCACGCGAAGGCGCGGACGCTCGGCGGTACCCGAGACCTTGCCGCGAACACGACGCTGACGACGCTTGAGGCCTTCCAGCTTCGCCTTATGCTTGTTCATACGTAAACTCCTAAAAAGGTTGATCTTGCCAGCACCTGACGGGGTGCTGGTCTTATGCGAGTGAGTCGGTTACGACTACTTGGCGGCCTTACCCAGCTTGCGGCGGATGTGCTCGCCAACATAGTGGATACCCTTGCCCTTGTAAGGCTCGGGAGGACGATGGCCGCGGATCTCAGCGGCGATCTGACCGACCTGCTGCTTGTTGATACCCTTGACGTTCACGTGGGTGTTGTCGGGAACCTCGAAGGTGATGCCCTCGGGAGCCTCGACGATCACGGGGTGCGAGAAGCCCAGGGAGAACTCGAGGTTCTTGCCCTTCTGCTGCACGCGGTAACCGACGCCGGCGAGCTCGAGCTTCTTCTCGAAGCCCTCAGAAACGCCAACAACCATGTTGTGGATGAGGGCGCGGGTGAGGCCGTGGCGGGCACGGGTCTCACGCTCGTCGTCGGGACGGGAAACGGTGAGGACGTTGTCCTCGACGTTGATAGCGAGCTTCTCAAAGACATCGAGCTCGAGCTGGCCCTTGGGGCCCTTGACGACAACGTTGTTGCCGTTGACTGCCACTTCGACTCCGGCGGGAATCTGGACAGGCTTATTACCGATACGAGACACGGTGATCTCCTTTCCTTCTACCTACCGACCGAATTACCAGACGTAAGCGATGATCTCGCCGCCGACGTTGTGTTTGCGAGCATCGCGGTCGGTCATAACGCCATGGCTGGTGGAAATAATGGCGGTACCAAGGCCACCGCGGACGCGGGGCATGTCGGCAACGCCGGTGTACTTACGCAGGCCCGGCTTGGAAATGCGGCGGATGCCGTTGATGACCTTAGCCTTCTTGGGACCATACTTAAGCGTGATGTGCAGAGTCTTCTGGGGAACGGTGTCCTCGACATCGTAGCCCTCGATGTAGCCCTCCTCGTGCAGAACACGAGCGATCTCGACGAGCTTCTTGCTGCTCGGCATGGAGACCGTGGCCTTGTTCACAGAGTTAGCGTTACGGATGCGCGTAAGCATATCTGCGATCGGGTCTGTAAGGTTCATACAGATTCTCCTTCGTTCTTGATGAACACGTGCTCTTGGTTCTTCGCCGCCCTTAACGGCAAAGCCTATTTAGCGCGTTTTCCCTGTTCCAAACTGATGCTTGAAACGCTGGTAGTGACTTACCAGCTGGCCTTCTTAACGCCGGGAAGCTCGCCCTTGAGTGCAAGCTCACGGAAGCAGACACGGCACAGGCCGAACTTGCGGTACACAGAGTGCGGACGGCCGCAGCGCTGGCAGCGCGTGTACTCACGAGTAGAGAACTTCTGCTTGCGATTGCACTTGACGATCATCGATGTCTTAGCCACTTATATCCTCCTCACATAGAGTATTGTTCGCCCCAAGCGCCGCCCCCTTGTGGGAACGGCGCTTATAGGGCAGGTGAACCTATTTCTTGAACGGGAAACCGAAGGCGTCCAGAAGGGCCTTGGCCTCCTCATCGGTGTTGGCGGTGGTCACGAAAGTGATGTCCATACCACGCTGGTGATCGACGGAGTCGAAGTCGATCTCGGGGAAGATGAGCTGCTCGGTGACGCCCATGGAGAAGTTACCACGGCCGTCGAAGCTCTTGGCGGAGATGCCGCGGAAGTCGCGGATACGGGGGATCGCGACGGAGGTCAGACGATCGAAGAACTCCCACATACGGTCGCCACGCAGGGTAACCTTGCAGCCGATCGGCATACCAGCGCGCAGGCGGAAGGTAGCGATGGACTTACGGGCACGGGTGATCATCGGCTGCTGTCCGGTGATGGCGCGCAGGTCGCGCACGGCACCGTCGATGGCCTTGGAATCGGTAGCGGCCTCGCCGACACCCATGTTCACGACGATCTTCTCAAACTTGGGGATCATCATGACGTTCTCGTACTGGAACTTGTCCTGAAGCTGCTGCTTGACCTCGTTGTTGTACTTGGTCTTCAGACGCGGCACATACTTCTCTTCTGCCATTGTTCACTCCTTCTTGGGGTTTTAAGCACGGGGCGTGGCCACGATGGGTTGTCCTCGTGCCTCCTGGCTGCATCCGCGCCGCTCATGGCATTTCGCGGTTTGGACTCGACGCAGCAGGAGCCGACAAAACAATCGGTACTATACGCGCATCGGGAGCGTATTTCCAGAAAAACCTCGTCTGCCTGCACAACTCCACAACTCCCCCGCACAAATGGATCCCAAAAAGCAGTTGCGGTGAAATAGGGACTGTTGGGCGGCCTAACAGGCTTAAACAATCCGTATTTCACCGCAACTTAATTGGTGGGGATGCGATTAGCGCTTGCGGGGAACGAGTTTGGTGCGGCGCAGGTGGATCATCTCGGCGGCGATGGAGATGGCGATCTCCTCGGGGTCCTCGGCCTCGATGGCAACGCCGATCGGAAGGTGCAGCTCGTCGATCTGGTCCTGCGTAAAGCCTTCCTGCTCCAGACGGGCGCGCACAAAGGCCGTCTTGCGGCGCGAGCCCAAGCAACCCAGATAGGCGGGTTTGGCACGCATAGCCTGAATCACCACGTCGAGATCAGATTTGTGACCCGCCGTGGCGACGACCACCAAGTCGCGCGGACCGAGGGGGGAGAGCAGGCGGAGGGACTTATAATCGGCCAGGCGGCGAGCGGAGACAGCGG
>URTW01000053.1 GCA_900550815.1 uncultured Collinsella sp. | reverse complement strand
AGATTGATGGCCAAGGCTGTAAGAAGAAGCAGCGGGGAAAGCAGAATAAGTGCCGTAAGGGAAAGCAGAATATCGACCACGCGCTTGACAAGGTTGTACCAGAAACGCTCGCTTCGGTACTCAAATTTCATCATGGGCGTATCGATCAGATGACGCGCTCCGAAGCCTTCCATGGTGATCTCACTGAGCTGCGGCGTGATATAGAGGCTTTTGCGGCTCTGCATGCAGTACCAGATCACCTCTGAACGCTTTTTAGAGGAAACCTCATAGAAAATGACAGCTTGATAGGGAGCGACTTCTTTTTTCCAGTCGCCCTTCAGAATATCCGCAGAAACGACCTTTTCGATGGTGAAAATATGACCAATCTTATCAAATTTTTGTAGAAACTCATTCACATATCCGCGCCGGAGATGACGAGGGTCTTTTCCGGCTTGCCGAACGCGATGGTAAAACGCTTGCCGACAAGAGCCCAGCACGCTGCCGCCAAAAGCTGGCAAAGCACCGTGAGAATGCCGGGAATTAAGTTTACATAATTATGGCGAATCATGCAGAATTCGCCATAGAGCAGCAAATCTGCCATGCCAAAGGACAGGAACTGCGAAAAAATAGTTTCTGCTATGGAATAATCTGTAATTTTAAACGCACGGAAAAGATTGCCGAGTGCTACGTATACGATGGCATAGAGAATCAATGTGACCGCATATCCGATGCTATCTGCTCTACGGAAAAGTCTTGGGCCGTAATATTGGAACAAAACCATGGCAAAAAAGCCGAATTGCAATGCAAAAATGGAGAACTTCATGATCATAGAAAGCGCAAACTTTCTGTTATTCATTTATATTCACGCACCTTATATTCTTAATAAATATTGTTACACATTTTTAATGATACCATTCGAC
Source organism: uncultured Collinsella sp. (assembly GCA_900550815.1). Lineage (GTDB taxonomy): Bacteria > Actinomycetota > Coriobacteriia > Coriobacteriales > Coriobacteriaceae > Collinsella. Next base: position 10,245 of record URTW01000053.1, on the reverse strand, counting down.
ACGCTTATTGTCAATTCGTTTTTTAAATCCTGTGCAACGCACTAATTACCCCCCATAATCTCTTCTTTTTTTCGTAATTGTTACTAATAATCCTACAATAAAATTAATATGCTTAGAACAGATCCATCATGGAGCACTTTTTGGGGTAGAAGACGTTGGGAACGGTGGGAGCTTGGCGGAGGAGGCGGACGTCAGGCATCCATGGGATATCGGCGGCGGCGCGGGCGCCGGCGCCGACTCGGTAGCGGCTTGAGCTGCGGGCGCGCCGGACTGATCGTCCTCGGCCTCGTCGCCAAAGACATCGCTGTTTTGGAGCGCAGGCGCCTCAGGTTGGCTAGCGGCTTCTTCTGTTGTCGACTTGGGAGCCTCGTTGAGCTCCGCAGTGGCTTCCTGCTCGGATATGACTTCGGGATCGGTCGTGGCGGCGATTTCGGTTTCGGCTTCTGCCGTTACCTCAATAGCGACTTCGATCTCTGCCTCGGGCTCCGGCACAGCTTCAGCCACGGGCTCGGGCTCGGGACGCTTAACGTGCTTGGGGCGCACGGCCTTGAGGTCCTTCTCACCGCGTTTCTTCTTTTTGTAGGACTGCTTGGCGCCCTTGGCAGCCTTGGGCTTGTCCTCGCCCTTGGCAAGGGCGGCATCCCAGGCCTCGTTGGCGATGACGGTGGCATACAGGCGGCCGCCCTTAAAGACGGTCAGCTTAATGCAGTCGTCGAGCTCCTCGAGCAGCTCGCGCGTGGACTCGAAGCCCAGGTCATAAGCGGTCATGTCGCCGGCGGCGAGCGCCTCCTCGACCTGCGTCATAAACGTTTGCTTGCCGCATCCGATTGCATCGCGCAGCAGGCGATACAGATAGATGTGGTTGCCCAGCGATAGCGTGGGCGTAACTATTGTCTTGCTCATGGCAAATCTCCTCTTTACACATGTAAAGCATCTTACCATCGCATGGCGTTTGCCATGGCGGCGCCCAAGGCAAACGGGCGCGAACCGCTGTCGATTCGCGCCCGTTGTGCAGGTCGGTTATCTATGAGAGGCAAACGTGCTTAGTTGCTCGATGCCGTGCCTTGGCTCGAGCTGTCAGATGCCGTGCCGGAAGCGGTTCCGCTCGAGCTGTTAGTGCTGCTGTTGTCGGTAGATCCCGTTCCCGATGTGGTGTCGCTCGTTTGATCACCCGTGCTCGGCTGCGAGCCGTCAGTCGTTTGGCTTGAGTCGGTCGTGCCGGATTGCGTGCCGCTGCTGTTCGTAGAGGAATTGGCACTCTGCGATTGGTTTTGGGTGTTCGAGGACGAATCGGCAGAGGTAGAACTGTCTTGCGTGCCGTCCGCCTGTGCCTGCTGATCTTGCGACTGGGTGTTGCCATTTGCATCGCTCTCGGTCGTGCGCGACGAAAGGATTGGCTCGGGGCGCTCGCCCAGACCCTCACCGGCGGTGGTGATAAGGATGGCGCCGGTGCAGGCGATGACCGCGACGATGGCGATGGCGATCGAGAAGACGATGACCTTCTTTTGCGTCTGGCTGCGCTCTGCCGCGGCCTTGGCGCGTAGGCTGTTAGGGGCGACGCGCGCCGTGGTCGCGCGTCCCGCAACCTGGCGCATTTCCTGCGTGGTCGCGGCGCCACCTAGGTGCTCCTCGACATCGGGCTCAACGGGCTCGTAGGCGCCGGCAGGGTAGTCGACAGCGGCATGCGTGCCCTTGATTGCTTCGGCGCTGGCAGAGATAAAGTGGCGGTAGACCTGCGAGGACACAACGGTGATGACCGAGCTCACGGCGGCACCAATTACTGAACCAGCGATACCAATCTTGGAGGCAAGCGCTACGCTCGTGGCAGCAGCTGCGGCGCCGGCGATGATCTGGGGAATGGAAATGTCATCGAACAGGCCCTTTTTGGGCGCGATGGCCATGGTCTGTCCGATGGAATGGTTCTCGTGCACGCCGTTGTTGAGCGATGCCGGCGTCATGACGCGCGTGCGCGGCGCGTCGGTGTACTTGGTTGTCATACGGGGTCCTCCCGGTGTAAATCTGCTTCGTTTCGTGTAGCCATCAGGGTACCCACCAGATGTGAATCGTACGTGACATTTAACAGATACCATCAACTCATCAATTGCTCACCAAGTTGGTGGGATGCGGTTACACCCGGCGGTTGAACTACAATAGGACTTACTAATTGTTGTGAATGGCGTCTACGCACGGGAGCATTCTTATGAATCTTCACCTTTCTCAGTCTGATGGCTTTTTGCGTGTGGCCGCGGCGTCGCCGCGGATTCGCGTGGCCGATGTCGAGGGCAATGCCGAGGTTGCGCTGGCGGCTGTTCGCGAGGCTGCCGAGCGCGGCGTTCGCGCGCTGGTGCTGCCCGAGCTTAACCTGACCGGCTATACCGCGGCCGATCTGTTCCATAACCGCACGCTGCTGCATGCCTGCGAAGCGGCGCTGGTGCACATCCTCGATGAAACCCGTGAGCTGCCGATCGTCTTTACGGTCGGTCTTCCCGTTGCGATGGCTGAGAACATCTACAACTGCGCGGCCGTGTGCTGCGCGGGCGCGCTTTTGGGCCTCACGGCCAAGAAGTATCTGCCCAACTATGGCGAGTTCTATGAGCGTCGCTGGTTTGCTCCGGCGCCTGCGGATCCCGTGTGGGTTGAATTTGCCGGTCAGGGTCCGGTTCCGCTGGGTTCGGGGCTTATCTACCGTTGCTGTGATGAGGGTGCCGAGGATATGGTGCTGGGCGTTGAGGTCTGTGAGGACCTGTGGGTGCCGGCGCCGCCTTCGACCGAGATGGCGCTTGCCGGTGCGACGGTGATTCTCAATCCGTCGGCTTCGGACGAGATTATCGGTAAGGCAGATTACCGCCGCAGCCTAATCTCCAACCAGAGCGCGCGCCTGTACTGCGCCTATGCCTACGCGGACGCGAGCGAGGGCGAGTCCACGACCGACATGGTCTTTGCGGGCGAGAACCTCGTCTACGAAAACGGCTCTAAGCTTGCCGCGACGAAGCTCCTCACTTGCGATATGGCCGTCGCCGACGTCGATCTTGACCGGTTGGTTGCCGAGCGCCGTCGCTCGACGACATGGACGCGCTCGGACGATGCGCCGGAGGCCGTGACCGTTGAGTTTTCGTTTGAGGGCGTGCTGGCCGAAGATCCTGTCCTGCGCGATGCGCTCGACATCGACCGTGTCTTCCCCCGCGCGCCCTTCGTGCCTGCCGACCATGGTGACCTGGCTGAGCGCTGCGAGACGATCCTCGGTCTGCAGACTGCTGGCCTCAAGACCCGCCTCGCCCACACAGGTACCAAGGCTGCGGTCATCGGCCTTTCGGGTGGCTTGGACTCCACGTTGGCACTGCTTGTGACCGTGCGTGCCTTCGATGCGCTGGGGCTGCCGCGCACGGGTAACACGGCGGTCTCCATGCCAGGTTTTGGCACGACGCATCGCACCAAGTCGAATGCCGAGTCGCTTGCCCGCGACCTGGGTGTGAGCTTCCGTGAGGTTTCGATTCACGCGGCCGTGGAACAGCACTTTAAGGATATCGAGCATGATCCGGCTGTGCAGGACGTGACCTACGAGAACAGCCAGGCGCGCGAGCGTACGCAGATTCTGATGGATCTGGCCAACCAGGCTGGCGGTTTTGTCATCGGCACGGGCGACCTGTCGGAGCTGGCGCTCGGCTGGGCTACCTATAACGGCGACCACATGAGCATGTACGCCGTCAACGCGAGCGTGCCCAAGACGCTTGTGCGCCATCTGGTGCGCTATGCCGCCGATGTCTTTGGCGGGCGCATTGCCGAGGTCTTGCTCGATATCCTCGATACGCCGGTGTCCCCCGAGCTTCTGCCGCCCACGGGCGACGGCGAGATTGCGCAGAAGACCGAGGATTTGGTGGGCCCGTACGAGCTGCACGACTACTTCCTCTACTACCTGCTGCGTTTTGGCTTTGAGCCGGGCAAGATCTACCGCATGGCGCTCAAGAGCTTCGAGGGCGTCTACGACGCCAAGACCGTCCACACGTGGCTACGTACGTTCTACCGCCGCTTCTTTGCCCAGCAGTTTAAGCGCAGCTGCCTGCCCGATGGTCCCAAGGTGGGCTCGGTGACGCTCAGCCCGCGCGGCGATTGGCGTATGCCGAGTGACGCCAGCTCGCGTCTGTGGCTTGCGCAGATCGACGCGCTCAATGCAATTGACTAAGGTTGGCTAAATTGAACCAATACGGGGTTTGTAAGCGTTACACTTTTGCAATCTGATGGCCCGTATCGCGCGGCGCTCTTGTCGGAGCGCCGCGTTTTTTATATCGAAAGGTGGCACCATGCAGGCATCGCAGCGTCTCGACCGCTTTGGCGCGGAGGTCTTCGCCTCGCTCAACAACAAACTTCTCGCGCTGAAGGCTCAGGGCAAGACCATTTACAACATGAGCGTGGGCACGCCTGACTTTAAGCCGTACGACCACGTGGTCGAGGCGCTCACACAAGCCGCCCAAGATCCCGAGATGTGGAAGTATGCCCTGCGCGATCTGCCCGAACTCAAGCAAGCCGTGTGCGATTACTATGAGCGTCGCTTTGGCGTTTCGGGCATTACGCCGTCTATGGTGCAGTCGTGCAACGGCACGCAGGAGGGCGTGGGCCATTTGGGCCTGGCTCTGCTCGATCCGGGTGACACCATTCTGGTTCCCGATCCGTGCTACCCGGTCTTTGAGGCGGGTGCCAAGATCGCCGATGCCAAGCTCGAATACTATCCGCTGGTTGCCGAGCATAATTACCTGCCCTATGTGGCGGGTATCGATCCCGAGGTGGCCGATCGTGCCAAGTATATGATCGTGTCGCTGCCCGCGAACCCGGTCGGCTCGGTGGGCACGCCCGAGGTCTACGAGGAGATTATCGCCTTTGCCCGCGAGCATGATCTGTTGATCGTCCATGATAACGCGTACTCCGACATCGTGTTTGACGGCGAGCCCGGCGGCAGCTTCTTGCAGTATCCCGGTGCGCTCGAGGTGGGCGTTGAGTTCTTCTCGCTCTCCAAGTCGTTTAACGTCACCGGTGCCCGCATCGGCTTTTTGGTCGGCCGCGAGGACGTGGTCTCTGCCTTTGCCAAGCTGCGCAGCCAGATCGACTTTGGTATGTTCTTCCCGATTCAGAAGGCCGCCATCGCCTGCCTGAACGGTCCGCGCGATGAGGTCGAGGCGCAACGTCTGAAGTACCAGGAGCGCCGCGATGCCCTGTGCGACGGTCTTGAGGGCCTGGGCTGGGAGCGTCCCAACGCGCATGGCTCTATGTTTGTGTGGGCCAAGCTTCCCGGTGGTCGCACCGATTCCATGGCGTTTTGCGAGGAGCTTATGGAGAAGGCCGGCGTTGTGGTGACGCCGGGCGCGAGCTTTGGCCCTTCGGGCGAGGGGCACGTGCGTATGGCACTGGTCCTGCCGCCCGATCAGATCGCTTTGGCTGTCGAGGCCATTCGCGAGGCGGGCCTGTATTAGAAAGGTATTTCGGCTCGTCAATAGCTCGAAACCGATTTCGTGCAGTTATTTTACGAATTCTGCAAACAATTTCGGTAAACGGTCGATTTTTGGCTGCGAATAGGAGCATAATCAAAGTCCCGATTGGATGTATTGGGATTACGGCAAGCCGCTCGGGTCGTTCCCGGGCGGCTTGTTTGTGGAGAGAGATGGGAGTTTCTAATGGTTAACGAGAAGAAGGTCGCTATTGTCGGCTGCGGTTTCGTCGGTTCGTCTTCGGCGTTCGCTCTGATGCAGAGCGGTCTGTTCTCCGAGATGGTCCTCATCGACGTGGACAAGAACCGCGCCGAGGGTGAGGCCCTGGATATCGCGCACGGCATGACGTTTGCCGAGCCGATGAAGATCTACGCCGGCGATTATTCCGATGTCGCGGACGCCGCCATGATCGTCGTCACCGCTGGCGCTGCCCAGAAGCCCGGTGAGACCCGCCTGGACTTGGTCAACAAGAACGTCAACATCTTTAAGTCCATTATCCCCGAGATTAAGAAGTCCGGCTTCGACGGCATTCTGCTAATCGTCTCCAACCCGGTTGATGTTCTGACCTATGCTGCCATCAAGATGTCCGGCCTGCCCGAGGGCCATGTCATCGGCTCCGGCACCGTGCTCGACACTGGCCGTCTGCAGCAGATGCTTGGTGCTCACGTCGAGGTTGACCCGCGCGATGTCCAGGCCTATGTCATGGGTGAGCACGGCGACTCCGAGTTTGTCGCTTGGTCCAGCGCTCAGGTTGCCGGCGTGCCGCTGAACACCTTCTGCGAGCTTCACGGCCACCTGGAGCATGAGACCGCCGAGAAGCGCATCGCCGAGGACGTCAAGAACTCCGCCTACACCATCATCGAGAAGAAGCACGCCACCTACTACGGCGTCGCCATGGCTGTCAAGCGCATCTGCACCGCTGTTATGCGTGACGCGCAGCCCGTTCTGCCCGTTTCCTCGCTCATGGTGGGCGAGTATGGCCTGTCCGATCTGGCCATCTCCATGCCGACCGTCGTCGGCCGCGATGGCGTTGTCTGCCGCGTCCCCGTGCCGCTGAACGATGACGAGCAGCATGAGCTCACCGCCTCCGCAAAGGCCCTCAAGGACATCATCGACAGCGTCGACTTCTCCTGCTAAATCAAGCTCTTTTGGGCAACAGGCTACAATGAAAGGCGTCCGGGCCACACGGTCCGGGCGCCTTTTTGGTGCGAGGGGGTCAGGTTACTTTGCACCACCCCAATGCACCATAGTTGATGGGAGGGCCATGTCGGATTCGCCTAATTTTTTGACCTATGCCCAGACGGCGTTTGATCCGTTTGAGGAACGGCCGTTCTGCGCGGTGGATAGCCTGGTCTTTGCGTGGTTGTCCTATTTGCGTTTGCCGGGTGATATGGCGGAGCTGACGAACTGGCAGGGCCTAGACGTCCGCGAGGCGCGGCGAGTGCTACCAAGACATGATTGGCGACCTGTGGGATCCGGAGGGGAGCCGTGCCCTGTTGGAGGCTGTGGCAGCAAGCCCTCGCTACCGTGGCGTTCGTGTTTGCGGCTATCGTAGCGTGAGTGATGCCGAGACAACGGAGCAGTTTGCGGCCATGACGTTCCGATTTCCGGCGGGGATTAGCTATCTTGCCTTCCGGGGGACCGCCAGCACGATTGAGGGCTGGAAAGAGGCCGTTAACATGGCGTTCCGGTGTCCTGTGCCGGCCCAGGAATCCGCGGCGCGTTATGTAGACGAGGCGGCGGATGCGATTGACGGGCCGCTTTTGTGCGGAGGTCATTCCAAGGGTGGAAACCTTGCGGTGTACGGTGCGGCGATGTGCCCCGATGTCGCCCGTGAGCGAATCGAACGGGCGTATTCCCATGATGGTCCGGGCTTCGTCGAGGTGTTTCTGAGCGGCAACGCCTTCGCCGACCTATCCGGTCGAATCGACAAGACGCTACCTCGGTCGTCGATCTTTGGCATGATGTTCGAGACACAGGAGGACTATGCCATCGTTGAGAGCACCGAGTTCAGCCTGCTTCAGCATAATCCCTTTAGCTGGGTGGTTGATGGTCGCGACTTCGTGTACTGTGAGCGCCTGTCCGCCGGTGCTCGATACGTTGATGGCTCCATTCGCGAGATGCTGCTTGCGGTGTCGCCTAGCGAGCGCGAGCGTTTTGTAGATGCGTTGTTCTCCGTGCTTGAGGCTACGGGTGCTGAGCGGTTTGCGGATATCGCTGGGAATCTGCGCGAGAGCCTGCCCGTGATGCTCCAGGCTGCGCAAGGCTTTGACAAGGATACGCGACGCTTTGTCTCGCAGACCATCGCGGCAATCCTAAAATGTGCGCTTCTGCCCAAACGTCCCCAGATCGACATGCCCGCTGCCGGCAAGAGCTTGGCAGAACAGCTCGAGGCTTGGCAGTCCGAGCTCCTGCGCTAGCCATTGGTGCAAAGCAACCTGTCCCCGATGCACCAATCTTCGATACGCTTGGGGTAGGCTCGACCGCTATACTGGTTCGTGCTCAATTCGATCTAGAACGGAATGCCGTATATGAAAATCAATCACGCAATCCTGCATATCCTGGACTTTGACTCGGCCGTCAACGTTATGAGCCAGCGCGAGCTCGATATCGAAAGCCGTACCGTGCGCAATTTTGTAACCACGCATCTGCGCCGCGCACGCACCTCGGCCGACAATAAACGCGCCACGTTTGCCGAGAACTCCGCATTCGGCGGCGAGCTCAAGGGCTATTTCTTTGGCGAGCGCGAGTTCGTGGACCTGTCGCAGCAGATTGCGGAGTTTATCTCCTCCGAGCTCACCAAAGCCGAGAAAGCCGAGTCCACCGACGTGCTGGTGGCCGATTTTGACGACGATGAGGATGCCCGCTGGTTTGCCGTGATGCTGCTGGGCTCTAAACAGGCTTTTATGCACGAAGTGGGCCGCGAGGAGGGGGAGGTGCGCAACGACATCGCGCGCCACTACGCTATTCAGCCAAACCCCTCGCAAAAGGTTCCAAGCTAAGCCATCGTGCGAGCGAGCACCATGGAGATCGGCTACGTGGACAAGAAGCGCAAGATTGCCGGCGAGGACCGTATGCTTATCCCCGATGGCCTGCTGCAGTGCGACACGGGCGTATCGGGCAAGGAGGTCATCGACACCGTGACGCGTGTGGTCGAGGAAGTCGCCGAGGAGCACGGTGCCAATACGGCCGTGGCGCTCGCCAAGGTTAAGGCTGCCGTTGCCGAGAAAGTCGAGGATGACGAGGAGCTGCCGCCTTGGGATATTGTCGACGAAGTCTTTGAGGACGAGCCGGTCATCAAGGAGAGCGTGCGTGCGGCACTGACTGAGGAGAAGGTGCCTGAGCGTGTGCCCGTGGAGCGCAAGCAGGTCGAACGCGCGGCGGTGCGCAACCACAAAATCCGTACCGACACGGGCATCGAGATCAGCTTCCCGGCCGAGATGGGTTCGAACTCTGAGTACATCGAGTTTGTCAACGAGCCCAACGGCCTCATCTCCATCGAGCTCAAAAACATCGGTAGCATCGAGAATCGATAAGTTGCGTTACGTCTACAGCGAGAAAGCAAAGGCCGAAGCTCCTTGGGGCTTCGGCCTTCTTGTTTGGGGATGAATTGCCCCGCAGGTTGAGCATAAGTCAGCGAAAACGCGGTTTGTCAAAACCGCGTAACTATTAAAGTTGACGTAAGCCCTCTTCCAGACCGGTCTTGCTATCGGTCTGGGCGTCGCGCATCTTGATGACGCGGGCGGGGACACCGGCCACGACGGCGCCGGCGGGGACGTCTTCGACGCACACGGCGCCGGCGGCAACGACAGCACCCTTGCCCACGCGCACGCCCTCCAGGACCACGGCGTTGGCGCCAATCATGACATCATCCTCGATGATGACAGGCGTGGCGCTCGCGGGCTCAACGACGCCTGCCATCACGGTTCCAGCGCCGATGTGGCAGTTCTCGCCCACGGTGGCGCGACCGCCCAGCACAGCGCCCATATCGATCATGGAACCCTCGCCGATAACGGAGCCGATGTTGATGATGGCACCCATCATGATGACGGCGCGGTCGCCGATCTCGACGCGGTCGCGGATGATTGCGCCCGGCTCGATGCGGGCGTTGATGCCTTTAAGGTCGAGCATGGGGACGGCGGAGTTGCGGCAGTCATTCTCGACGTCGTAGTAGTCGATGGAGTCGGCATTGGCATCGAGGATGGTCTTGAGCTCATCCCAGTCGCCAAAGACGGTCTTGCCACGACGACCGCCGTAGACGTGTGCATTGCCCCACTGGACCTTCATGCCCGGCTTCTCGCGCACGTACAGCTTGACGGGCGTTTTTTTGGGCGCGGTGGCGATGTAGCTGATAATCTCCTGTGCATCCATCTCGGCTGCGTTGCTCATTTGCTATCTCTCCTTTGGGTGGATTCGGTTGATACCTGGTTAGGCGAACATGACCTGGTCAAACGTATAGAAGCCGGGTTCGCGGGTGACGAGCTTCTGCGCGGCTGCCAAGGCGCCGTTGACAAAGATCTGACGACTCGTGGCGCGGTGGGTGCGCGTGACCTCCTCGTCCTGGCCTAAGAAACTCACCTCGTGCACGCCGGCGACGGTGCCGCCGCGCAGCGAGTGCATGCCGATCTCCTTGGGGTCGCGCGCTCCGCACATGCCCTCACGGCCATAGACGGGGTGGTAGCCTGTCTCGGGCTCGGCTTCGACGACGGCATCGAACGGGAACGAGGGAGAGAGGAAGAGGAAATCGACCGAAACGAGAGAGAGCGGC
>URTW01000052.1 GCA_900550815.1 uncultured Collinsella sp. | reverse complement strand
GACTGCTTCCACCGGCATGGACGCGCTGACCTACGCCATCGAGGGCTACACCACCAAGGGCGCTTGGGAGCTCTCCGACATGTTCCACTTTGAGGCCATTAAGCTGATCAGCGAGAACCTGCGCGACTCCGTCGCCGAGGCCAAGTCCGGCCAGCCCGGCTCCGGCCGTGAGGGCATGGCTCTTGGTCAGTATGTCGCCGGCATGGGCTTCTCCAATGTTGGCCTGGGCATCGACCACGCCATGGCTCACACCCTGTCCGCTCACTTCGACACCCCGCACGGCGTCGCTTGCGCCTTGCTGCTGCCGTTCGCCTCGGAGTTCAACAAGCCGGTTTGCGCTGAGCGCCTGGCCAAGGTTGCCGTCGCCATGGGCGTTGACACCACGGGCATGAGCACCGCCGAGGCCGCCGATGCCGCCATCGCCGCCGTTAAGCAGCTCTCTGCCGACGTGAACATCCCACACGTCTGCGAGGCCATGAAGGCTGACGAGATCGAGATCCTGGCCAAGGACGCCATGGCTGACGCCTGCTTCCCGGGCAACCCGCGCGAGGCGACGCTCGACGACGTCATCGAGCTCTTCAAGAAGATCTGCCCGGCTGCCTAACCCAGTTTGGTGGTCCTTCGCCCGTAGGCGTATGGTCTTTTGACTTGCTGCTGGCCCCGCCGTGCTGCGCACGGCGGGGCTTTTTGTGCTGCGTCAATGTCCTGAGACGGGTAAAACCAAAGCATGCTGCCCGCTGCGGATAGGTGGTGCACTTCCCAGCGTGCATTTTTGGGAGTATTCAGCAAGCTCTGAAAAATGCATAACGTTGTGAATGGGCCGTAGTGGCCCGCGGGCGCCCATCGACAGCCCCTGTGGGCGGGCTATTGATGGACGGAGATGGCTGTCGCCGCGTTTTTGGTTTGCGACGGTCTACAACACTGCTGTAACCGCGTCGTTTTGTCGTTTGTGATGGGGTCGTTGGGGCCCACGGTGCTGAATACTCCGTTTTTTGCACGGTCCAAGGTGGGGTACCCTGAGACGAAGCAAAAAGATGTCTCATATTTATGCAGATACCGATAGGATTTATGCAAGATTCGGGTTGTAAACCGTGCGCGTGCACAAAACCGGTGCGGGGACGTCGGGAGGCGGCTCGGCTCCTAGGGCATTGACCGTGCAGAACGGTTAAAATCGGGACTCGGTCTTAGTTTTACTTGGAAGGATGCATATGGCTTCTAATGTTGATGCTTCTCTAGAGGGGATGCTCTCCTATATCGCGGGACAGCTTAAGACGCTGACTTCTATCGCCTCGCCTACGGGCTATACCCGTGCGGCGACTGATTATCTAATGGAAACGTTGCGCGATATGGGCTTTGGCCCCGAGCGTTCTAACAAGGGCAATGTGCTCGTTGAGCTTGGTGGTGAGGGCGAGCCGCTCGTGTTGGCGAGCCATGTCGATACCCTGGGCGCCATGGTACGCTCCATTAAGGACAATGGCCGTCTGCGTCCCACGACGCTCGGCGGGCATCAGTGGTCTACGGCCGATGGCGAGAACTGCACCGTCTACACGCGTGACGGCAATGTGTACACGGGTGTGGTTCTTAACACCGAGCCTTCGGCGCACGTGGCCGACGAGCCGGTCAAGACCATCGAGAAGAACATGGAAATCCTGCTCGATGAGAATGTCGACAGCAAGGACGATGTGCTTGAGCTGGGCATTCAGACCGGCGACATCATCGCTATGGATCCGCGTACCACGGTGACGGAGAGCGGCTACATCAAGAGCCGCTTCCTGGATGACAAGCTGTCGGCGTCGATTCTGCTGGGTCTGGCCCGCGCTGTTGCTGATGGCGAGGTGTCGCTTTCACGCAAGGTGTCGCTGCTCTTTACCGTGTACGAGGAGGTCGGCCACGGCGGTGCTTTCGTGCCGGCCGACACGCGTGAGATGATCAGCGTTGACATGGGCTGCGTGGGCGACGACCTGGGCTGCACCGAGCGCATGGTTTCGATTTGCGCCAAGGATTCGGGCGGTCCGTACAACTACGACCTGGTAACCACGCTGTCCAACATCGCGCGCGAGCTGGAGCTCGATTACGCCATCGATGTGTACCCGCATTACGGCTCGGACGTCGAGGCCACGCTCTCTGCCGGCTACGACATCCGTCATGGCCTGATCGGCCCCGGCGTGTACGCGAGCCACAACTACGAGCGCAGCCACATCGACGGCGTGCGCAACACCTACGAGCTCGTCCGCGCCTACGTACAGCGCTAGGGGAGCAGCTTGCGACTCGGCTGACCGATCGCTAAGGCCCGATTTCTCGGGCCTTTTTCGCTTTAGGATGTTTAGTATTATGATGTATGTAATCTATTAACTAAACATATAAATTACTTAACGAGGTGATGCGGTGTATGGATACGTCTAGGTACTTGTCTATGGGTGATGCCGCCCACCTGTTGGGCGTTACGAAAGCCCGCATATCTCAACTTGCCGCATCGGGAACGCTTGTGTGCGATATTGTGGGCGGCCGGAAGATGGTCGAGTACAATTCTGCGATCGCCTATCAAAAGGTCCGCAAACGAGGGCGCCGTCCTGCAGCCGATGTGGGACGCAAGTTTACGCTGATGTCGGCCGACCATGAGGTCGCGTATGTCTCATTTGATCCGACGCGCGAGTTTCCCTTTGAAATCGCCAAGGTCCTCGATACGCAACGAATGCCGTTTGGCACGTGCTCGAGCTCTTCTCCTACAGTGAATAAACGGGAGCTCAACGTGTGGTGGAGCCATCGGTCGGTGCCTGACGTCCGCCCCGGGCTCGTCTCGCGCTATCGTGAACTGGGAATTGCCAGTGGCATCGAGGTTCCGGTTCGGTGCCTGGGTCTCTCGCTTTCGGATTGCTATTGGCTGCGGCCGGCAGAATGCGATGAGCTCGAATGGCAAAACATCAATTACTTTGAGAACGAATTTGAGCGATCGGCGCCCGAAGAGCGTTCTGGTTGGCTGGAAGGCATCGGTCTTAAAAATCCGGATAACACGTCCGAGGGCGAGCTCCCTAAATCGTGGATGATCCGAAACGACATTCGCGTTTTGGCTAAAGGGTGTGGGATGGACGATCAACGTCCCTTTAACGAGGCGGTTGCAACGGCTCTGCATCGTCGCTTGCTGTCGGAGGGCGAGTTTGTTCCTTATACGGTTGAGCGGATGTTCGATGGCCCTGTGTGTCTGTGCGACGACTTTCTAGACGGCCGCGAGGAATATATTCCGGCTGTTTACGTTAAGAACGCCCTTGGCGGCCAGCGAGGAAGCTCGACGTACGACCGGTACTGCCGCTACCTCGGCAAGCATGGTGTCGATGAGGCCGCCGTGAGAAGGTCTATGTCGCAGATGATTGTCTGCGATGCCCTTTTGGCCAACAGCGACCGCCATTGGCGAAACTTCGGCATCATCCGCAATGTCGATACCCTGGAGATAAGGCCTGCTCCGCTGTTCGATAGCGGCAATTGCCTGTGGTACAACGTACCAACTGCCGTGCTCGCAGCTGGGGAGTTTGGGTTTTCCGCTAAGCCGTTTGGGCCCGACCCTTCCGTCCAGCTGGCGCTTGCGGACTCGCTCGATTGGTTCGATCCATCGCGGCTCAACGGATTTGTTGATGAGGCGATCGAGATTCTTTCGCAGAGCGAATGGGCGACGGCGGAGGGTCGACTCGAGGCCATTTGCCGCGGCCTCGAGCGTCGCGTAATCGAGGTTAGTGCCGCTGTTGAGGTGCTTCGACACGTGCAGCGATAAACCTGCGGCTACTTAAGTGCGCCGGTCACCGTGCCGCCGCCGAGGACGATATCGCCGCGATAGACTACAACGGCCTGGCCGGGGGCGATGGCTCGCTGCGGCTCGTCAAAAGTCAGCAGCATTTGCCCGTCTTCGCCGCGCGTAAGGGTCGCTGCTTGGTCTTTCTGACGGTAACGGTACTTGGCGCCCACGCGAATGCCGCCGGCATCGAGTTCTGCCTCCATGCGGGCGGCAGGGGCGCGCCAGATCCAGTCGTCGGCCGTGAGTGCTGTGGCCGTTAGGTCCTCGGCCTCGCCCAGATGCACGGTGTTGTTGGCGGCATCGACGCCCGTCACATACACGGGATGCGCCATCGCGACGCCCAAGCCCTTGCGCTGGCCGATGGTATAGCGCAACGCGCCGTTATGGCGTCCGACCACGCTGCCGTCGCGCCACACAATGTCGCCCGGTGCAGCGGGATGTCCGCAGCGGCGCTCGATATAGCCCGCGTAGCCACCGTCTGGAATAAAGCAGATGTCCTCGCTTTCGGCCTTCTGGGCGTTGGTAAAGCCTTGCTCGGCGGCTATGCGGCGCACGTCGCGCTCTTTGTCTAGGCCTGCCAGCGGAAAGATCGTGTGCGCCAGGCGCTCCTGCGTAAGCGAATATAAAAAGTAGCTCTGGTCCTTTTTGGGATCTTCGCCGCGATGCAGCTGCCAGGTGCCGTCTACTGTCTGGCTTGTTTTGGCGTAATGACCCGTTGCGATGTAGTCGCAGCCCATGTCCAGCGCCGCACCGAGCAACGCGCCAAACTTTATGTGGCGGTTGCAGATGATGCACGGGTTGGGCGTCAGCCCCTCCTGGTAGGCGTTCACAAAGCGCTCGATAACGCTGTGGTCGAAGGTTTGCTGCAAGTCGAGCACATGGTGGGGTATCCCCAGACGCTCGGCGACGGCCTTCGCATCGGCGATGTCGCGGTCGACCTTACTCATGCCCGTGGCGGGATCGGGCGCGGGGCAGGTGAGGCGCATGGTGGCGCCGACGCATTCGTAGCCCTGGCTTTTGAGCAGGTACGCGGTCACGCTGGAATCGACGCCGCCGCTCATGGCGACGAGCACGCGCTTGTTGTGCATGGGGAGGTTCTCCTTGGTGGCATGTGGCCAAAAAAGAAAAGCGGCGCGGGAGGCTGGTTCCGCGCCGCAGACATTGTAGCAAGTTCGGGCGTCTCGTGGGACACCCTGATTGGATGGGCTCAGACTGCCGGGAGAGAGGAGACCGGCTCGTCCGTGGGCTCAACCTATGGGCGACAGGCCCTAGTCCTGGAAGAGCGCCGTGGACAGGTAGCGCTCGCCGGTGTCGGCAAGCAGGGCCACGATGGTCTTGCCCTCGTTCTCGGGGCGCTTGGCCAGCTGCAGTGCGGCCCACACGGCGGCGCCGGACGAAATGCCCACGAGCACGCCCTCCTTGTGGCCCACGGCGCGGCCGGTGGCAAAGGCGTCGTCGTTCTCGACGGGGATGATCTCGTCATAGACTTTGGTGTCGAGAACGTCGGGCACAAAACCGGCGCCGATACCCTGGATCTTGTGCGGGCCGGCCTGGCCCTTGGAGAGCACCGGGGAGGTAGCGGGCTCGACGGCGACGATCTGAATCTCGGGGTTCTGTTCCTTGAGGAACTCGCCCCCGCCGGTCACGGTGCCGCCGGTGCCAACGCCGGCGACGAAGATGTCGACCTTGCCGTCGGTGTCAGCCCAGATCTCGGGGCCGGGCGTGGCCTTGTGGATGGCGGGGTTGGCGGGGTTCACAAACTGGCCGGCGATAATGCTGTTGGGCGTCTCCTTCTGCAGTTCCTCGGCCTTGGCGATGGCGCCCTTCATGCCTTTGGAGCCGTCGGTGAGCACGAGCTGTGCGCCGTATGCCTGCATAAGTTTGCGGCGCTCGACGGACATGGTCTCGGGCATGGTGATGATCACCTTGTAGCCGCGAGCCGCCGCCACCGAGGCGATGCCGACGCCGGTGTTGCCGCTCGTGGGCTCGATGATGGTGTAGTCGCCGCCGCGCACGAGCTTGCCGGCCTTCTCGGCCTCGTCGATCATGTTCTTGGCGACGCGGTCTTTGACGGACCCGGCGGGGTTGAAGTATTCCAGCTTGACGAGCACGCGGGCCTTGAGGTCCTCATCGGCCTCAAAGTGAGTGAGCTCCAGAAGCGGAGTGTGGCCGATAAGCTGATCGATGGACGTGTAGACATTGCTCATGGTGAACCTCCAAAGTGTTCAAATGACTGGATACCGTGTGGTTTTACGGTGTGTGCAGCAGTGAAACCCATAAACCTTATGGGTTGTTCGTTTTGCTGTTGGCAAGCATAGTAGACAGTAAAGCCTAGTAACGCAATAGGAAATAGAAGAATATTACGAGTCGATTAATCATCTTGACCGGAACGGGTATTTTCAAAACCAATTTTTCGGCTAGAATTTCTACGGACTAAATGACCGAAAGGCAGCACTATACATGTTGGTTTCTACTAAGGGCAGATATGCCCTGCGCGTTATGGTCGACCTGGCCGAGCACCAGGCGGCCGGTCGCATCCCGCTCAAAGAGATCGCGGCGCGCCAGGGGATTTCCGAGAAATATCTGGAGAACATCTTGGCTACGCTCGTGCGCGCCAACATGCTTTCGGGTATGCGTGGCAAGGGCGGCGGCTACGTGCTTACGCGCCCGCCCGAGCAGTACACGGTGGGCGAGATCCTGCGCCTGACCGAGGGCAGCCTGGCGCCGGTCGCCTGCCTGGATGGCGACTGCAAAGGCTGCTCGCGTTCGGATGAGTGCCCCACGCTTGACGTGTGGAAGAACCTTGACAAGCTCATCAACGACTACCTCGACGGTGTGACGCTCGATCAGCTTGTCGCTCCCAACCATGGTTACGACTACGTCATCTAACCCATACCCGCCATTTGGGGACGGGGTGGAAATGGTAGATTCTCTCGCCCTTTGAGACTTGAAAAATAAGAAGGCCGCCCATTTTTGCGATGGGCGGCCTTTGTTTTGGGCTGTTGAGACGGACGCGGCCGGAATGGCCGTTTTAGCTCTCGGCGATGCTGTCGAGGATGCTGCGCGTGATGGACACCAGGATGCTGCCCATAAAGGCCGATCCAAAGCTGGCGATGGAGATGCCCGCGCCCAGCAGATTGACCGACAGGTAGCTGGCCAGCTCGAGCATAAAGCTGTTGACTACGAGCTGAAAAACACCAAGCGTAATAATAGTGAGCGGCAGTGAGATGACAGTCAGGAACGGCTTGACGAGCGAATCGACGATGTTGAGGAACAGTCCCACGAAGGCGAAACAGACCCAGGCCTCGGCAAAACCGAAGGGCTGGATGCCGGGAACGAGGAACGTGGCAATCGCGATGGCGATCGAGGTAAAGAGCCAGTTAAGCATAAAGCGCATGGCGTGAATCCTTTCTTGCGCCGGGGTTGCTGGCGTCGCGTGAAGCGGCTTGCGGCGGCGACCTGGATGGTTGCGCGGGCGCGCCGCGGTGTTGGGGCGCCCATTGTCTCAAATATTCGTGGAGCTTACGTGCGCATACGGTTTCTAAACGGCGTTCGTCCTGAAAAACGCGCCGCTGGCAGAGAGTCTTGTCGCTTTAGTTTGGTGGTGTGCTACACTGCTACGGGCAAAAGCCACAGGCGTTGCCCTATTGCATAGAACGGGCGAACGATGCCCGATGTCAGTATCAACTTCGATGCCTTTTGGCGGGTTTGGCGGTGATCGATGAATATCGAGAACATGTTTGACAAGCCTGATGTCAAGCAGCTGGTCCACGCATTTAGTCTTTTGGATGACGAGAAGGATATCCAAGCGTTTTTGACCGATATCTGTACGCCGCGCGAGATTTGCGACCTTTCTCAGCGTTTGCAGGTTGCGCGCTATTTGGACGAGGGCGAGCCTTATGTTGAGGTTCAGGCCCGTACCGGCGCTTCGTCCACCACGGTGAGCCGTGTATCCAAGGCGCTCAACGGCGAGTACGGTGGCTACCGCAAGATCCTCATTAAACTGGAGGATGGCGAGTAGGCCAGCGACAACAATGAATTACGAAGAACCGCTCCTCCGGGGGCGGTTTTTTGATCCCTTGGGGACGGCGGAAAACGGATCACCGAGGGGGTCGGTCTGATCCGGTGATCCGTTTTCCTCCGTCCCCAAGGGATCAAATCTGTTGGCGTGGGGCAAATCTGTCCGCGTGGGCGGGTAGGATGGATGCATTGATTATTGCGAACAGTTTGAGTGGAGGACCATGCCTGTTCGAATCTATACCACCAATGCCGGCACGGATTTGAGCGATGCCGAGGCGGCGCTGCTGGCCGACCTGGTTGCCCGCCACGGGCGCGCTGTTCTGTTGGCGCCCTCGTTTGCCGAGCTCGACTTGTGCCGTCATGATGCGGCAGAAGCCGGGGTTTCACTGGGTATCGATTACAAGACGCCCACATCGTGGCTCCGCTCGCTGTGGGAGCTTATGGGCGATGGCCGCAGCTTTGTGGATAACCTTCAGCGCCAGATGCTGTTCTCGGACATGATCGACCGCCGCGACGACGCTGCTCTGCAGCCGCTCTCGCGCAGCCAAGGCACGGTACACATGCTTGCGCGTATGGCCCGCGACGTGTTGCCGGGCGTGGCGGGGACGGGCGACGAGCGCTGCCGCGATGCCGCCGCTCAGCCCGAGCCCAAAAGCGACGCCGAGGCCCGTGTGTTCGAGCTGTTGAGCGCCTATGCGAGCGGCTTGGACCGTCGAGATATGGTCGAGCCCTGCGAAGCCGCCGATATGATGGCAGAAGCCCTGGCGAACAACCTGCCGGGGTGCGCCCGCGCCGTCTGCGTGCGTGGTGTCACGTCGTTTACGCATAGCCTGCTCGTGCTGTTGTCGGCCGTGGCGAACAGTGGGGGAGAGGTCGTCGTGCTGCTCGCTTGCGAGCAGGCGGCAATGCGCGAGGACCTGGCTGCCGCCTTTGATGCCCGCGGTGTGCTGTTTGAGGCCGCCCCGTTGAGGGACGACGCCGGCGCGTCCGAGACCGCTTCTGCGCCTGCTACTCAGCCTATTTTTATAGAGGTGGCCGGTCCCCATGCCCGCGCCCGCGCTTATGTGGATGCTCTTGAGAACCTGGTCGCGGCATGTGAGGAGTCTGTGTCGCGCGACGGCGCCGCGACGAACGCCGACCCCGCGCGCGTGCTCGTGGTTTCCGCCCGGGCGGCCCAGCTGTTCGGCGAACTCGCTGCCCGTTTGGCGGCGCGTCACATTGCGGCCGAGACGACTGAGTTCACGGCGTTTTCCCAGTCCATCGCGGGCGGGCAGTTTACGGCGCTCGCCAACCTGATTGAGCGTATGAAAGCCGCCGACGAGGGCACCGCTTCCAAGACCGAGTGGTGGCCCGCTCCAGAGCTTACCGACTGGATTTATAGCCCGCTTTCGGGTGCCGACGCCGCGAGCGCCCGCGGCTTCGACAAGAACATGCGTCTGTCGCGTAGCAAGACCGCTGCGGGCGTCAAGAGCCTGCTGCAGAGCGTGCAGGGCCAGGTGAGGGGCGCCCGCAAGGCCGCCAGCGACGATAACTGGTTTAAGAATGTGCCGTGCGTGGTCTCGGACGTGTTTCAGGCGCTGTGGCGCGACAAACCCGTGACGGCGCTCAAGGCCATGCTCGCCGTTGCCGAGGCGCTGCCCGATCGCGCTCTAGGCGGCCTTGACGGCCAGGCCCGTCGCCAGGCAGAGACGGCTTTGCTGCGCCATGCCATCGACATCCTTATGAACGATGCTCGCGCGCTCGACGTGTCGCAGGCCGCGACCGTGCCGGTTCTCGACGGCGTTCGAACCAAAGTGGACAAGCGCAGTACCGCTTACGATTACGAGACCTACGAGGTCGATCGCACGCCACGGGCACAGGTACGCTTCGTGTCGCTTGCCGATGCGTCGGTTTTGCGTCCTGACGCCTACGATGCCGTGCTGTTTGCCGATGTCGATCTGGACAGCTACCCGCTTTCGCACGAAGAGGGCCCGCTTGCCACGTTGACGGCCGAACTGCGCCGCGACGGCGTGTCTTTGGAGCCCGCCGCCCTGCTGCGCGTGCGCTTTGGCCGTGCAATGCAGGCGGCGAGCGGTCCGGTCGCGCTCGCCCGTGTGACCCACGATCGTCAGGCGCGCGAGTGCTATCCGGCGGCCGTGTGGACCGAGCTGTGGGCACATGCCGAGGCCGCTGGCGCTGCCAAGCCCACGCGCGTGGGCGAGGGCGATATCATCGCCGACTTCGATCCCGCCGCAGGCGAAGGTCTTAGGCGCGAGCGCGTGACCTGCGAAGCTCCTCAGCACCTGAGCGATGAAGCCATTCCGTATCTGGTCCTGCGTCGTCGCGATGGCGAGGGCGAGGACGCGCCGCTCGTGCCGCGTCTGACGTCCGCCTCGCAGATCGAGGCCTATTCTACCTGCCCACTGTGCTGGTTCGTGTCGTATCGCGTCAAGCCCCAGTCGATCGACGCGGGCTTTGGCAACATGGAAAAGGGCAACTTTGTCCACGACGTGCTGGAGCATCTGCACGCCCGTCTGCCCCGGGAGGGCATGGAGCGCGTGACGCCCGAGAACCTGTCGCGTGCTCAGGAGCTGCTACGCGAGGTCTTTGACGAGACCTTGGTCGAGCATGCCTCCAAGCGCGGCAACGAGGGCCCGCTCGTGCCGCTCTCCCCGGTGGAGGAGCGCCAAGTGGCCGAGATCTTGCCGCAGCTGGAGGGCGTGCTTGCCTATGAAGCCGAGGCGCTGGCTCCTTTTGCTCCGCGCTACCTTGAGTTTGCCTTCAACGATCTTAACGTTGAGTATGCCGGCTGGCCGCTCGGCGGGCGCATCGACCGTGTGGACGTGGACGCCGAGAATCGTGCCGTGGTGATCGACTACAAGCATCGCACGGGCGTTGAGGAGTTTAAGCTCGCCGACCCCACGGTGCGCGACGAGGAATAGGGTTAGGCGCACATCGTAGATCCGCGCTGGGTGCCACCACATACCCAAACGCTCATCTTCGCGCAGGCCATGCGTCGGGCGCTGGGCCTAGATACCCGTGCTGCGCTCTATTTTTCGACCAAGGGCGGCAAGCCGGCGTTGCGCGGTGCCGCGAGCGCCGAGCTGCTCGAGGAAGAGCGCGGCGACGGTCGCATCCCGGGCCTTAAGAAAGGTTTCCCCGGCGAGGGTGGCAGCATGGACTTCGTCGCCCTGCTCGATCGCGTGGAGGCCGGCATCGCCGAGCGCCTGCGCGAGCTCGAGGCAGGCAACGTTGCCGCCGTCGACCCGACGTCGGCTCAGGCCGCGCATGCGCGCTGCTCGTATAACCACGAAGGAACGTTTGTAAGGAGGGACGTGTAGACCATGGATCTTTCGACTTTGATGCCGCAACAGCTGCAGATTGTCAAAACGCTCGACCGTCCGCTGTTTGTCTCGGCGGGCGCCGGTTCGGGCAAGACCTTTACCCTCACGCGTCGCATCGTCAACGCGCTCTCGCCTGACGCCGGTCCGTACGATGCCC
>URTW01000051.1 GCA_900550815.1 uncultured Collinsella sp. | reverse complement strand
GGGTATCGGGTTCCCACATTCATCCGCACATGTGCGGATGAATGTGGGAGGTGTTCGGATGAAGTCGATAATCAAGGGTTCGTGTCCGTTGACGGTAAAGGCGTTATCAAGACTCGATAAACCCCGTCGCGCGGTTACAATGCAAAAAGGCATCTATATGGCATTCGATGTATAAAGGAGAAGGGTAATGCCGATTAATGATCCCGAGAAGTCGGAGAATATGCGCAAGTCCATCCGCGTGTATTCCGGTTCCTCCAACCGTCCCCTCGCTCAGAAGATCGCTGAGTACCTTGGGGTCGAGCTTTCGGGCCTTACGCTAAAGCAGTTCGCCAATGGTGAGATTTACGCCCGCTACGACGAGACCGTCCGCGGCGCCGACGTCTTCCTGATTCAGTCCGTGGCCGGCGGCAACGTCAACGACATGCTCATGGAGCTGCTCATCGCCACCGACGCTGCCAAGCGCGCATCCGCCCGCTCCATCACCGCCGTTATCACCCACTACGGCTATGCCCGCCAGGACCGCAAGGCCGGCCCGCGCGAGCCCATCACCGCCCGCCTCGTCGCCAACCTGCTCGAGCGCGCCGGCGTCAACCGCATCATCACCCTCGACCTGCACCAGGGCCAGATCCAGGGCTTCTTCGATATCCCGGTTAACCACCTGTCCGCGCTGCCGCTGTTTGGCCAGTACTACAACGACATGCACTTCGACACCGACAACCTGGTTGTCGTCTCCCCCGATGTGGGCCGCGCCAAGGCCGCCAAGAAGCTGTCCGACATGCTCGGCTGCGACCTGGCCATCGCCCACAAGGGCCGTCCTCGCCACAACGCCGCCGAGGTCATGGGCATCATCGGTGACATCAAGGGCAAGACCTGCGTCATCAATGACGACATGATCGACACCGCTGGCACCCTGTGCGCCAACGTCAAGGAGCTCAAGGCCATGGGCGCTGGCGACATCTACGTCTGCGCCACCCACGGCATCTTCTCCGGTCCGGCCATCGAGCGCCTGAACGACGCCCCGATCGTCGAGTGCCTCGTCACCGACGCCATTCCCGTCGAGGTCGGCGGCAAGATCAAGACCATCTCGGTCGCCGAGGAGTTCGCTCAGGCCATCTCCGCCGTTTACCACGAGGAGCCCGTCTCCACGCTCGTCGGCGGCGACTTCGCGCTGTAGTCGCATCGTCCTTGCAACCCGGCGCATCGCCGCCGAAACAGAAGAAACCCCCGCGCTCCCCCTTGCTTCGCAAAGGTCGCGCGGGGGTTTCTTCTGTTCCGACGGCTCGCCCTGCCGCGGCCGCGCTTTTGTCTGGTGGGATTTCGCTGAAACGAAGTCTCGCCTTCGGCGGGCGTGGTAGCCTTTGTCGTTGATTAAACTTTTTATGTAACGGAAGGACAAATATGGCAGCTGCACAGCCGCTTAAGATTCGCATGGTTGCCGGGCTTGGCAACCCTGGCGAGGAATATGCCGAGACGCGCCACTACGCCGGCTTTTAGGCGATCGACGAGCTGGCCCGTCTGGCCGGCGTCACGTACTGGAAAAACCAGGCCGGCGCCGAGGCCGCGCGCATCAACTTCACCGATCCCGAGGCAGAGTGTGTCAAGCGCCAGTTTGTGCTGGGCAAGCCGCAGTCGTATATGATTTCCTCGGGTGGCCCCATCTCCAAGCTCTGCCGCGAGTACAAGATCAAGGCCGAGGAGCTGCTCGTAATCCACGACGAGCTCGATATTCCCGCCGGCGACGTCCGCGTTAAGGTGGGCGGCGGCCACGCCGGTCACAACGGCCTGCGCTCCATCATCGACAAGATGGGCAGCCGCGACTTCAGCCGCATCCGCACCGGCATCGGCAACCCTCCCGGCAAGATGGCCGTCGCCGACTACGTTCTTAAGCAGCTGCGCGCCCGCGAGGCCGAGGATTTCCAGGACACCTGCGCCCGCGCGGCCGACGCCGCCGGCCTGGCGATCGTGCACGGCGTGGTCTATGCCCGCGACCATGTCAACGGCGCCGCCTCCGCCAACGGCAAGCACTAAAACCTATCATTTAGGAACAGGTTTATTTTGGCAGGTTTTACCTGCGGAAACGCCCCAGTTGCGGCATCGCAATCAACCGCGCGCCGACATACATGCATAGCACCCCAAAGGGGGCCGCCCTCATCACAACCCGAGGCCGGCCCCATTTGCCGTTTTACCTGATAAAACCGACCAAAATAAACCTCTCCCCCTTTGGTAGGCCAAAGTGGATAAACCCTGCTCCCAACAGCCGAAGACACACGTAAGTGACATGTCCATGAGGGTATAATTTGCACCGTATGTCTGCACAACGCCTGTGCGCGTACGGTTTTATTCGGGCTACCGTCCATTTCCGTGGAGGCACGGTTCGGCGGCCCTAACAAGAGAGGGGTTCTATGTATAAGATCCTGGAGAAGACGCAGTTCTCGGAGAAGGTGTTCAAGTTCCGCATCGAGGCGCCCGCAATCGCCAAGCATGCGCACGCTGGACAGTTCCTCATGGTTCGCGCCAACGAGACGGGCGAGCGTGTCCCGTTTACCCTGGCCGGCTGGAACGGTGACGAGGGCTGGGTCGAGTTCATCTTCATGGTGTCCGGCTAGACCACCGAGATGCTTTCCACCTACGAGGCCGGCGAGTCACGGCGCGACGTCGGGGGCCCTCTGGGCGGGCCCACCGAGATGGCCGAGGGCCCCTGCGCCGTCATTGGCGGCGGCGGCGGCTTGGCAATTGCCTTCCCGGTCGCCAAGCACCTGGTCGAGTCCGGTCACGAAGTTCACGCCATCATGGGCGCCCGCACCAAGGACCTCCTGCTCATGGAGGACCAGTTCCGCGAGCTCCTCGACGAGGACCACATCCACATCACCACCGACGACGGCTCCTACGGCGAGCAGGGCGTTGTCACCGCTCCGCTGGAGCGCCTGCTGCAGGACAAGGCCGTGAGCAAGGTCTTCTGCGTCGGCCCCGTTCCGATGATGATGTTCTCGACCCTCACCGCCCAGAAGTACGACACCCCCATCACCGCGTCGCTCAACCCCATCATGGTTGACGGCACCGGTATGTGCGGCTGCTGCCGCGTCGAGGTGGGCGGCGTGACCAAGTTTGCTTGCGTCGACGGCCCCGACTTCGATGCCACCCTGGTCGACTGGGATGACCTTCGTGCCCGCCAGGCCGCTTATCGTTCCGAAGAGGGCGAGTCCCTCAAGGCCTATGAGGAAAAGAGCTGCGCATGCCACTAGTTAACGGTCGTTTCGTTGCCGATATGAAGTCGCCCCGCACCCCCGATAACGAGGAGCCGGCTGCCGAGCGCGCCTGCGACTTCCGCCCCGTCGACAAGGGCTTCACCGAGGAGATGGCGCTGGCCGAGGCCGAGCGCTGCCTCAACTGCAAGAAGCCGTTCTGTGTTGAGGGCTGCCCCGTCAACATCAACATCCCCCGCTTTATCGAGCAGATCCGCGCGAAGGACTTCGGCGGCGCCCTCGATACCATCCGCGAGGACTCCATGCTTCCCGCTATCTGCGGCCGCGTCTGCCCGCAGGAGAACCAGTGCGAGGGCAAGTGCATCCGTGGTAAGAAGTCCGAGCCCGTGGCCATCGGCCAGCTCGAGCGCTTCCTGGGTGACCGCCCCGAGCTCGCCTCCACGCCCAAGATGGCCCCCAAGAACGGCAAGAAGGTCGCCGTCGTCGGCTCTGGCCCGTCCGGCATCACCTGCGCCGGCGAGCTCGCCCGCAACGGCTTTGACGTCACCGTCTTTGAGGCCTTCTTTACCGGCGGCGGCGTGCTGGTCTACGGCATCCCCGAGTTCCGTCTGCCCAAGGCAGTCGGCAAGCGCGAGATCGACGGCCTGGAGGACATGGGCGTCAAGTTTGAGTACAACTCCGTCGTGGGCAACATGGCCACGGCCGAGGAGCTGTTCGAGCAGGGCTTCGACGCCATCTACGTGGCGACCGGCGCTGGCCTGCCCAAGTTCCTCAACGTCCCCGGCGAGAACCTGCCCAACGTCTTCTTCGCGAACGAGTACCTCACCCGCGTGAACCTGATGAAGGCCAACAAGTTCCCCGAGTACGACACCCCCACCAAGCACGGCAAGAACGTCGTCGTCTTTGGTGGCGGCAACGTGGCTATGGACGCCGTCCGTACCGCCAAGCGTCTGGGCGCCGAGCACGCCATCATCGCCTACCGTCGTACCGAGGACGAGATGCCCTGCCGTCGCGCCGAGCTGCACCATGCCAAGGCCGAGGGCGTCGAGGTTCTGCCGCTCGTCTCCCCGCTCGAGTTTGTCGCTGGCGAGGACGGCTCCGTGTGCGCCGTCAAGGTCCAGAAGATGGAGCTCGGCGAGCCCGACGAGTCCGGCCGCCGTCGTCCGGTGCCCATCGAGGGCGCCATCGAGGAGATTCCCTGCGACGTCGCGATCTCGGCTATCGGCACCAACGCCAACCCCTTCGCAAAGAAGATCGGCGGCAAGATGGAGATCAACAAGTGGGGCTACATCGTTGCCGACGAGGAGACCGGCCAGACCACCGATCCCCGTATCTGGGCCGGCGGCGACATCGTCACCGGTGCCGCTACGGTCATTCTGGCGATGGGCGCCGGCAAGAAGGCCGCCGCTTCCATCACCAAGAGCCTGCTTGGCGAGTAATCACCTACAGTGCTAGCCACCAAACGGCAAAGTCCCCGTCGAGCACACGCCCGGCGGGGACTTTTTCTATGCCGGCCGTCCGACCACCACGATGGGGACAGGCACCTTTATGGTGGTTTGGGGCCTGGTCGGCAAACCAATTCCAGCGTTTGTCTCAATCTGTAACAGTTAGAGACCAAATTCCTCGCTACGTGTTACAGATCGAGACGTTAGGTTGGCGGCCATTCGGTTCATCTCAATCTGTAACATCTAGAGCCGTTTTGGGCAGTTTGGTGTTACAGATTGAGATTTTGCTAAAGCCGAGAATGGGCGCTGTCGCCAAAACCTAGCGCTTGCGACGCTTGGTCGCGGCGATGCCGGCCGCGGCAACGGTTGCGCCGGCGATGCCCAGAGCGGCGACCGTCATCGCGGCGGAGTCACCCGTGCTGGCGAGCTCCGTGCCGCCGAACTTCTTGCCGTTCTCGCCCTTACCCCTGGACTTGTCCGTCGTCACCGCGGTCGTCGTCGAAGTCGGACTGCCCGCAGGGACCCCGGCGCCACCAGAGCCATCCGTACCGCCGCCCTGCTCGCCGCCGTCAGGTGTCGGCTCGGGCTCTGGCTTCAGACTGGGATCGGGAGTCGGCTCAGGCGCCGCCTCATCGGTCACCGTAATCGTAATGTTCAGACGCTCGGAATACTCGCTGTACGACATGCCGGGGCGCTGTGCCGCAATGCGCACATACATGTTGCTATCGAGTGCAATGGGCTCGGTGTACTTTACGCGGCCTTCGTCACGGCAGGGGCAGGTGTCGTTGGTGGTGTACCAAATCGTCGCGCCATCCTCGGCCGAAAGCTCAAGCTTCGTGCCCTTGGGCACCGTAATGTAGTTCTCCTTGGGCGACCATGCACCAAGCGTCGTCGCACCAATCGTCGCCACCGGTCGCGCCGGTCGCACTGCCTCGGCAGACACGCGAACGTCAACCTGCTTGGACAGCGCCGTGCCGTCCACCGCCGCCGTCAACGTCGTCAAACCGGGCAGAGCACCATGCAGCACAAACGTCGCCGCGCCGTCCTCGCCCGTCACGGCCTGGGTGGCATCGACAGAGCAGATAGCCGAGGACTCCAGCCCAACACTAACCTTGGCACCCGCAAACGGCTTGCCCGCCTTATCGGTCACGTGCGCCACCAGCTCAAAGTCACTGCCCTCAAGCATGGTCACGGCCTGCTCCACGTTGAGCTTGAGCTTGTCGGCACGAACGCCCACGACAAGCTCGCCACTTGCCCAGCGCGCCATGGCCGTGCCGGCGTAGTTGCGAGCACCGTCGAGCTCAAACGCCACCGTTGAGCCCGCCTCACACGCATCGGCATAGCGAATACGCAGCACGCGCGACAGCGGCTTGCCATTGGGATCGTCCTGCTTGTCGAGCCACGCATACGTCACGTCGCCCAAGCCCTGCACACACAATGCGGCCAGGGTATCGTCACTCGCATCCATATACTGCGCAAACTCAACCTCGACGCAATCGGTATAGGCATGGGCCGAAACCACCTCGGGCGCCGCCGTCGACACCAAGCCAATGTTCACCTCAGTCTGAATCGGCGGCACGCGCAGCCAAGTCGAACGCGCCTCCTCATACCCGTCCTTGGTCACGCGCACCTGATACCAGCCGGTCGGCGTATTCCAGTTGTACGCACCGTCCGCACCCGTTGCAAGCGGATTGTCCTGCTCATACTCCTCGGCATCCCAACGCACTGCATTGGTACCGGCCGCATCGTCGGCGCTCCACAGCTCAACCGTCGCGCCTTCAACCGTATTGGACAGCAGGCCCTCGTACACCACGCCCGCAGGGTCGGGTGCAGCCTTGGCAGCCACATTGCGATAACGCGCCTCAAAGATCGACTGCATCTTCTCGTCCGAGATCAAGCCGTCCTTGTTGGCCTTGTAGACCTCGGCATCGGTCAGCTCGCCCCAGTTGACCGTAATACGATTCTGGCACGCGCGCTCCACCTGCTCGCAGGCAACATCGTAGGCGCATTCGGCATTGGTCAGCTTAATCGCGCGCTCCGAACCTACGCTGGTCGAAGCCGCGTCATAGGCAGCGCCCACCACGGTACCCGCCGAACCGGCCGTCAGCACGCCGGCGATTGTCATAATGGAGCCCACTGCCACATCGGTGCTATCGTGGCAGAGCTGGCGATACAGCAGATCCTCAAACGCACGCGCCTTCTCCATGGCGTCACGCAGCGCGTAAATGCACTTCCAGTCGTCCTCGGTCTTCTCGGGCTTGGCAAGCAGGCGCGTATGCTGAAGCTCATAGCCCTCGCGCTCGCCCTTCACCTTCTGCATACGGACGTTCACGTTCTCCCAGTTCTTGCTGGCATCGTTCACGCCGTAAATGCCGGTAAAGATGCCGATGCCCTGGGTCGCCGCGGGAAACGCCTGGCCGGCCGCCTTCCACGCATCGGTCTTAAAGACCTGTCCGAACATCTCGCACTCGATCTTATAGCTCTTGAGCGAACGAATCGTGCGGATGAGCTTCATATGGGCGCTCACGTCGCCGTTACGCTTCCAAGCCATAAGCCAGCCGCGAATCGTAGAGTTATTGAGGCTATGGACCACATTCCAGTTGTCGTACAGGTCGTCCAGAATGTCGCACTGCATGGCGATCGAGTTAAACAGAAGCGCCTGGTTCTTGTTGTTATTGGAGTTCTCGATAAATTCCGACTCGATATAGGCCGTCTGCTCGCCATCGGGCGCGGCGACCTTAAAGCCCTTGACGGTATCATCGTCAGCCGCCTTGTAGCTCAGTGAGCTGCCGAGCGCCTGGCCCAAATCGTTAAACCCGCTCGTCGACTGGCCGTTGTACTCGCTGGCCTTAATGCCCGCACACTTGTTGAGCGCCGCAGCGGTTGCGTCATTCCAGCTTCCATATTGGTTGAGCTGGCCGATACCCATCGACTGGCCCACCAGATCCTCGGCCTGCTGGGCAATAAACTCCGCTCGCGATGCATGGTCGACGAGCTCCTTGATGGCGGCCGCATCCGCAGCGTTCGCGCCCTGGGCCGCCGCGAGTTCCTGATACCAATCCTCGCTGGTGCCGTAAGCATCCTCAAAGATCATCTTGTCCACATTGACGCCGTAGCTGTCGCCCTGCCGGGTTAGCAGCGCCGCCGACCCGCCGACCGCGGCCTTGAGCTCGGCCGCAAACTGCGCGGCCTCGTCGTTGCCAGCATCATCACCCTCGCCGTCGCTGGCGGCAGGGGCACGGCGGGCCTTGCGAGCAGCACCACCCTGGACCTCGCCCTCTTTACCGTCCTTGTCCTCCTCGGCAAGCGCATCGGCGACCATCTGGTCAATCGCGTCGTTAAAGGCCTCGTCGACATCATTAAACGAGTTATCCATCATATACTCGTGCCACTGCTGCACGGCATTCGAGAACTCCTGCTGGCGCTCCTCGGCAGCGGCGGAATGCTTTTTGGCCGAAGCGTTGGCGTCAAAACTCAGCATGGTCATAAGCTGAGCATTGGAGATGCGGTAGGTCTGCGGCATAAAGATCTGCTCAAAGTTTCCGCAGTTCACATAGGTCGAGTCATTCGCCTTGTTAAACTCGTCGAGTAGCTTAAGGTAACCCTCGTCCACATACTCCGCCACATAGCGCACACGGGTGCCCTCGCGCGACTTTTGAGTCAGCGGAATCGTCACGGTCTTGCCGTCCACGCAGTCCACGTACAGGTCGAGCGTGTCGGCAGCCTCCTCGTTGCCCACCTCGAGCGTAATATCGAACGTCCAGTAGGCGTTCTTCTTTTGCGGCAGATGGTGGAAGGTCCACAGGCTCTTACCCGTATCCTTGCCGTCCTTAACCAGGTTCTGCGTACCGCCGCGATACGTCACGTCAAAGTTCCAAACCGAAGCGCCCGGAACATAGCGCACATAATTGCGAGCCGTTACCTCGGCAGCAGCGGCGGCAACATCGGTCGAGCCCACGCGCGCTTCGAGCGTCACACGCTCGGCAGCAAGCGTATCCTGCGGCAGGTCGTATTCAATCTTGGCACGGCCGAGTTTATTGGCCTTGCCGGTGTACTTTGCAGCCGAGGCACCCGTCCCCACGGTAAGCTGCACGCTCTTGCCGGGCGCTGCGTACACGTAGGCCACATTGCCCAGCAAGCTATGGACGTTGGTGTTGTCGACCTCGATGCGCGAGGCGTTGACCTCGAGCGTCGTGCTCCCCAGCGGCAATGTCACCTCGCCCAGTGTAATAAGCGGCGAGATGGCATAGATACCCGCGGCCTTAGGCTTAAAGCGCACAAACACATCGGCGCCCTTGCCCTTCCTCATATCGAGAACGAGGTTATCGCCTTCCCATGTCGCATCAGTCCACCAGGTATTGGTGCTATCGTCGGCTTCACGAAATCCGGCGGACACGTCCTCGACCGCGTCCTTGGCCAGCGGAATCTCAATCTTGGCAGCCTGGCTGTCCTTGAGCTCGTAATGAATGCGCAGCTCGGTCTCCACGCCAACGACCGCGGACGAATCAGCGATAACCGAGCCCGCCGTCAGCCCGCGCTCGGCACGATACGTCTCCACGTCAAACGCGGGAACGTCGAGCGTCACGTCGAGCTGTTTGCCGTCCTCGATCTTCACCTGCTTTTGCGCGATATGCTTACCCACGGTCAGCCCCAGGCGGCTAAACGTGGAATAGCTCGTTGCTTGGATGTCGTAGCTCGTCTTGTTAAAGGCGACGATGGTGTACGAACCGGCCTTAAGGCGCGGCGTCTCGGCCTTCATAATAGGCGTGGTGCCATCGTCTTCGTAACCCATCAAATAGGTGACACCGTCGGCAACTAGCTTGCCGTCGGACGTACGGAACACCAGCACGCGGTTGGCGCCCTGGTAGTCGCCCTTGGTCGTGACCGTCGCCGTGCCCCAGGGCTTCAAGTCGATATCGACCTTGCCGGCCGAAGGCTTCACCGTCGCCGTCGCCCCACCCAGCTTGAGGCTGTCTTTGGGCACGAGCGTTATCTCCAGATCCTGGTCCGCGTCGGCAATGGCCTGCGACACCACGAGCGCTGTGCCCTGGATACGGAAGTCGTTTTCCCTGTCACCCTTGGCAGGCTTAAGCGTCTTGCCGCCCCTCTTCACCGTCAGGTCGATGTTATCGAGACTATCGAGCTCAATGCGTTCGGTCTTATCCTGGCCAACAATCGGTTCAAGATAGCCCACGTTGAGCTCAATCGCGCGCGAAGCCGGAATCTTGGTAAAGTCCTCCGCCTTAATGTCTCCGATATTCCATGTGCCCGTCATCTGGTCGCCCGGGCGCGCCAGCACCATGTCTTAGTTACCGCTGAGCGAAATGCGCAGGGTGGCTGCCGTCTTGGAGAGAGCGTCCGCTGTAAAGCTGCCGTCATCGCCAACCGCCAGCGGCGTGGACTGCCCCGCCTGCACGAGCACGGCCGCCGCGCCCTGGGGAAGTTTGCCCGTCACCTGGGCCGCCTCGCCCATCCACTCAAACGTGTAGGCAGGCTTCGAGGAATCGACGGAGTCCTTGCGATCGGCCACGGCATCGGCAAGCTTTTTGACCATCGAGGGGTTGCCAGCCGAATCGGTCGCATAGGCATAGATGGTCTGGCCTTCACTAAAGGGAATCGCTTAAGTTACGCCTTCGATTGTCACGCGCTCATTATAGTCGCCCGAATGGCCCGCCTCACCAAACTGAAGATCGGGGTTCATCACGCGCTGGGCAACGGCTGTATGGGTCGTCTCGTTTCCGTATCTCGTGTTCTCAAAAGCTCCCCACTCTATCATTTCCACGCTTTTGGGTAGCACAATCTCTTTGCCGGCAATCGCAGGATCAAGAGAGGCGAACGCGTGCGCTCCGATATATTTAACGCCGTCGCCGATCGTCACCGACGACACATGCGAGCACCCGTCAAAGGCATTGCGCTCAATCCGCTCCACCGTGCCCGGCACATTGATCTGCGTAAAGGTGAGCACTGTTGTGTCCGAGACATAGAACTGTGGCACGCCGCAATAGGCGAATGCAAGATAGTCGATAGTTTTGACCGAAGGCGGCAGCGTTGCCACCACCTTGTCGTCAAGTTGTTCACATTCCTTAAAGGCCTGCTCGGGAATCGTGGTAAAGGCCGCGTTGTTGGGCCAGGTTACCGTTTGGAGCGTCTTGCTTTTGTAGAATGCATAGCTCTTGAGCTCCTCGACCGAATCGGGCAGTGCGATCTCTTTGATGCTGCTGCCGCCCAAGCCTCCAACCGAGCGGACATGCGAATTAGGGGCGAAGGTGATCGATGTGAGCGCAGCGCTTCCCATACCCGTAAGGCTTACGACATTTTTGTCGTCGATGGTCGAGGGCACCTCCAACGTGGTAATGCCCGCGTCGCCATACTCGATAGAAATTTCGTTGGTGAGGCTATCAATCGAGAAGTAGTACTGCGCGGGGGTCTGCTCGCCGGCCACGTAGCCATCGTCGTATTCGTCCTTTACGCCCGTGGCGCCCTTCGAGGTCATCCAGAGCCCAAGATCCTCATTCCAGGTTGCTTCGGCTTCGGCGGTCTCCTCCTGCTTCTGCTGTTCGGCGAGCTCCTTGCCCTCGACAAGATCGGTGGCAAGCGTACCCGCAGGTGTGCTCTCGGTCTGCCCGGCGCCCGTCAGGCCC
>URTW01000050.1 GCA_900550815.1 uncultured Collinsella sp. | reverse complement strand
AGTGCCCGGACCTGTTGGGTCAGAAAGTATTAGAACACCCCGGAGGTAATGTACTCTGCCCCGCCGGAGGCATTGATTTTGCTAAACCATTCGGTGTCTTTCAAGTCGCAGGGGATATTTTGTTCTCGATCCCCGGCGGGCAGTAGCTGCTGCCGCAAGGCAATCACATCCGGGAAGTCCAGCTTGTAGATCTTGCATCTACCGTTGTCGCAGGTTCAGCCGGTGTTGTCCAGCCCGCAGCCCAGATTGACCACCGCTGCATTGGGGTGGCCTTTCAGGTAATCCCGCACCTCGAAAGCAAGATCACCCTGCCGCATGGCCACCTCCAGCGCACCGAAACGCTGCATCAGGCTGCGGGAGCTTTTCTCTGCCTCTGAAAAGTCGTAGTCGATCTGGTCGAGCAGACGAACCGCTGTTTCATCCCTGTAAAGGTTCGGGTACAGCTCCGTACACAGCTTCCGGGAATACAGCGGGAGGATCAGCGTCTCCTGCACGGTGTTTTTCTCAATTTTACATTTCATAGGTTTCTTCCTCAGTGAATAAATACTGTCATAATTGCCGCCAGCATAGCCGCTATGACCGTCATGCCTATCGCCATGTGCAGGATGGATGCAAAAATATCCGTGCTTGATGCCCTTACTTCCGCGCCGTGACACAGAGCCACTTTTCCTTTTTGTGTATCTGCGCCTCGTGAAAACCCGCCTGCTCCAGACATGCCTTTAATTCAATGTCCTTGTAGATGGTCATGCCGCCGATGATCTGCGTCCACCTCTCGTCCTTGTCCGTATCGCCATTGCTCTCGTTGCAGATAAGAATTGTCCCGCCCGGCTTCAGCACCCGCCAGACCTCACGGAAGCATCGGGGCAAATCAGGCCAAAAATAGACGGTCTCAAAGGCCGTGGCAGCATCGAAGTGGCTATCCTCAAACGCCATATCCGCCACACTGCCTTGCAGAACGGCGCAACGCCCCTTCTGAATTGCAGTTCGGTTGAGCTTTCTAGCCTTCTCCACGCTGACGGGTGAATAGTCGATGCCCTTGACGACGCCATGCGGGCATTTTTTCAGCAGCCGTTTTATGTTCGCCCCGCCGCCGCAGCCGCAATCCAGCACCTTGGCGTTTGGCGCAAGTCGTAGAAATCGAAGTCCCCACCGCGCCACAGGGCTGTGGCCCAGATTCATCATGGCAACCATAAGTTTCCCGCCGAGGCCCACGGGCTTGCGGGTGTTTTCAAAGAACGACATCAGGCCCCTCCGATTTCGTGCATTCCGCATAAGTCAACGGGAACGCGGCCTTCAGCACCGTGCTTTTCTGCCCCGCCCAGCCGTTTTGACGCAGAAAACGTAGGTATTCCTCGCTTGTCCATCTGCTGTAGAGGGGGAATCCCGCCATACTCATGAAAAAGGCTTTTGCCTTGCCGGAAACCGAGTTCCCCGCGTGGGTGAAGGTTGGCGCGATGAGCACGCCGTCGTCCTTCAGCACCCGCCTGATTTCTTGCAGGGCCTTTTCCGGATGCGGCACTATGTGAAGCGCGTTGGACACGATCACCACTTCGAAGGACTTCTGTGCATAGGGCAGGCGGAACATATCTTGTACGGAAAAGTGCAGCTTTGCGGATTGATTGTCCCGCTTTGCTTCAAGGATCATCTTTGCAGAGGCGTCCGTAGCCTCGATGTGCGCCGCCGCATTCACGATGCTCTTTGCGATAAGCCCCGTGCCGGTGGCAACCTCCAGTACGGTTTTTGCTTTCACTACCGGCCGGATCAGCCCATACATCTTCTCATACGCCGCCCGGTCGTTTCGCATGAAACGGTCATACCAACCGGCGTTCTTGTCCCAGAAACCCTCGCGTTCGTGCATGGCTGTCGCCCCCAAACAGTTAGAGCCATCTAACTATAACACACGAATCATGCAGTAAGATGAGGCTAACTTTAATTTCTTGGCTAAGGCGCATCTCTCTGACCCTTTGAATCGCCCCTTTTCACGCCACCCGCTACGAACCCCGGCGGAAACCAGGGAGTGATTAAAGGAGCGACCTGCGGTTTTGCGAATCAATTGAGTCATTCCCGAAACCGCGAATTAAGGGCCTGATTCGCTCAAATTGCGCACGAATCAGCCCTCGGGCGGTACGACGCGACACGCATCGACAACACTCGGACTGGATTAGTCATCGAGTGGGAGTAGTAATAGAACATTTGCTCTTGTTTTTCATACGGTTTCATACGGTTCCGATGGCGACCGATGTGGACGCATCGCATCCGCCGCACCTGCAAGCCGCATGGTTTCACAATCGGGCAAGAACTCAGAAGGCTCCTCGTGAAAAACGAGGAGCCTTCTGAGTTCTTCGGCGCGGGCGGATTGGGACCCGCTGCCGATCTAGAGGCACTCGGTCAGAATCTGGAACACCTCGCTGCGCTCCAGTTTCTTGGCGCAGCCGCCGGTGAGCACGCAGGTGTCCGCAACCTTGCGCAGCGTCTCGTCGGACGCGTCGGAGCCCATCTCGGCGAAGCTCGTGGGAAGCCCCATCTCGCCGATGAACGTTTGCAGGCGGTCGATGCCTTCGAGCGCCACCGTAAGGTCGTCTTTGCCCTCGCCGTCGACGCCCCATACCTCGCGCGCCCAGCGGGCGAACTGCGCGGGCGCCTCGGGGGCCAGGTGGCGGTAGAGCGCAGGGTGGATGACCGCGAGGCCCATTCCGTGGTTGGTGTGGGTGTACGCGCCGTACTGGTGCTGGATCATGTGCGCCTGGAAGTCCGTTGACTTGCCGATCTTGAGCACGCCGTGCTCGTCCTTGGCGGTGTCGTTTACGAGCTCGCTTCTGGCATCGATGTTCTGGTCGTCGGCCGCGAGGATCCGCATGTTGCGGATGACGTTACGCTGGATGGCGAGGTTGATGTCGTCGGTGACGTTGCGCCCGCGCGGGCTTCCGAAATAGCTCTCCATGCAGTGCGAGAGCGTGTCGAACGCGCCGCTCATGAACTGCGCGTGCGGTACGGTGAGCGTGAGCGCCGGGTCGAGCGCCGCCCACATGGGCATCGCCCCCAGATAGGCGCCCTTCACGTGTGTCTCCTCGTTGGTGATGACGGCGCCGTTGTTCTGCTCGGCGCCCGTGCCGGAGAGTGTCACGATGCAGCCCATGGGGATGAACGAGCTCGGCATCGTGCCGTCGGCGTGCTCGAATTTCTCGATGCCCTCGTCAAGCATCGCCTGCGCGGAGACCACCTTGCAGCAGTCGAAGACCGACCCGCCGCCGACGGCGAGAATGAAGTCGACCTGCTCCTCGCGTGCGAGCGCGGCGCCTTCCTGGCACTTCTCGTAGGTCGGGTTGGGCATGATGCCGCCGAAGTCCACCACGCGCTTGCCCGCGCTCGTGAGCTTATCGACCACGTGGCCGTAGACGCCGGTTCGTTTGACCGAAACTCCGCCGTAGGCGAGCATCACTGACTTGCCCATGGCACCCATCTCGGCGTCGAGTGCCTGGTCCATGGCCCCCTCGCCGAAGTAGTTCCTGACCGGGTAGTCGTACGTGAATGAGTTCATGGCAATTCCTCCTAGTAAGTTATCAGTGCGGTCTGACGCTCGTTTACACGTTGCGCACGAGCCCGGACATCCATTCGATGGTGGCGGGGTCGTGGTGGTCGAAGAACGCGCTGCGCCCGGTGTCGAGCGCGGCGATGGCGACCATCTCGTCGTCGCCCAGCGCGAAGTCGAAGACGTCGAAGTTTTGCTCCATGCGATCGCGGTGCGTGCTCTTAGGGATACAGACCACACCGCGCTGGAGCAGCCAGCGCAACACGACCTGGGCGACCGTCTTGCCGTGCGCCTCGCCGATGCGAGCGAGGACCTCGTTGCGGAAGAGGTCGTTTCTGCCCTCCGCAAAGGGCGCCCAACCCTCCATGGCCACCTCCTTGCCGGCCATGTACTCCTGCGCCTCGCGCTGCTGGAAGAACACGTTGCACTCGACTTGGTTCACGGCGGGGGCGATGCGGTTGAACGAGATGAGGTTTGCGAGGTGATCGGGGTAGAAGTTAGCTGTACCTATGGCGCGGATAACGCCCTGCTCATAGAGCTCCTCCATGGCGCGCCACGCGCCGAAGACGTCGCCGAACGGCTGATGGATGAGGTAGAGGTCGACGTAGTCGAGCCCCAGCCGCTTGAGCGACGCGTCAAAGCCGCGCTTGGCCCCCTCGTAGCTCGCATCCGACATCCACAGCTTGGTCGTCACGAACACCTCGTCGCGCGGCAGGCCGCTCGCACGAATGGCGGCCCCGACCGCCTCTTCGTTGCCGTAGCTCGCGGCCGTGTCGAGCAGCCGGTAGCCGACCGAGAGCGCGTCCTCCACGGCGCGCTGGCATTCCGCGGCGTCCGGGATCTGGTACACGCCGAAGCCGAGCTGCGGCATCCTGACGCCGTTGTTCAAGGTGATGTAGTCCATGGTGCCTTCCTTCCTCGCAACTTGACGTATCCACCATACGAGGGGCGCCGCGCCGGCGGAAGTTTCCGTTGGTGAGGGTTCTATAACGCTGGGGTGCGCACGGTGTTATAACCCGCGGGTGCTAGGCGTCACCTCAAAGAGATCGGCGCCGAGCTCGTCGGCGATGGCCTGAGCTACGACAGCGGTGTGGCCCTGTGCCGAGTAGTAGGCCACGAGGACGTTGCCGTCTGCAGCGGGCACTGCGGCGGGCTCGTCCTCGACAGTCGACTGGTCCTCGGCGGCGGCTTGGCTGGTCCGTTATTGTCTGAGCGCTACTCCTGCGCGGCGAAATCGGGGCGTATGGCCAGGTAGCCCGCGAGTGCTTCCTCAGTGGCGGTGTAGTAGGTCATGGTCCCGTCGAGCTTGGCAATCTCGGCCATCTCGTCTTCGGTGAGGGAGAAGTCGAAGATGTTCGCGTTGTCGGCGATGTGAGCGGGGTTCTTGGAGCCGGGGATGATGGAGGTGCCCATCTGCACGTGCCAGCGCAGGATCACCTGGGCCGGGGTCTTGCCGTACTTCTCGGCGAGAGCGACGAAGACGGGCTCCTCCAGAAGACCTTTGTCGCCGTGGCCGAGCGGGTACCACGCCTCGATCACCGTGCCGTACGGCGCGAGGTAGGCGCGCAGGTCGCGCTGGGCGTGGTAGGGGTGGCACTCAACGGTCACGAGCTGCGGCTTGATGTCGGCGACCTCGATGACCTCGGTGATCTTGTCTTGCGGGAAGTTGGAGAGGCCGAGGGCGCGCACCTTGCCCGCGCGGTACGCCTCCTCCATCGTGCGCCACGCGGCCAGGTAGTCGCCTACCGGCTGGTGCAGGATGAGCATGTCGACGTAGTCGAGCCCCAGGCGCTGGAGCGTGGCGTCCACCGCCGGCATGCCCGCGTCGTAGACGCTCGGCCAGAGCTTGGTGGAGACGAAGATCTTGTCGCGCGCGATGCCGCTCTTGGCGATGGCACGGCCCACGGCGCGCTCGTTCATGTAGGCGTTGGCGGTGTCGATGTGCTCGTAGCCAGCCGCGAGCGCGGCGGTTGCGGCCGCCTCGGCCTCGGCCGGGGTCATGAGGAAGGTGCCCAAACCTTCGATGGGCATCTCTACGTCGTTATTGAGCTTCAGATACTCCATGGTCTCCTCCTTAATGGTGACTTTTCGAATGCAATGCTACGGCGTTTGCTGACGTGCGAGAAGTTCACGTTGGAATGATGGATATAACCATGGGGTATATACGGCACATAATGCGTGACAGGAGGATCGATGTACAACCCACAGCTTGACACTTTCATCCGCGTGGCGGAGGCGGGCAGCTTCTCCAAGGCGGCACAAGAGTCCTTCATCACGCCCACGGCCGTCATCAAGCAGATGAACCTGCTGGAGTCGCGGCTAGGCCTTACGCTGTTCCACCGATCGCATCAGGGGCTTTCGCTTACGCGAGCAGGCAGGTCGCTGCTCGCCGACGCCCGCCATATCGTGCAGTACTCTCAAGAATCAATCGCACGCGCCCGCGTCGCCGAGCGCGGAGAGAAGCGCATCATCCGCGTGGGAGTGTCGCTCATGACGCCCAGCACGCCGCTCACAAAGTTATGGCCGAAGGTGAAGGAACGTTGCCCTGGCATGAGCCTTCAGGTGGTCACGTTTGAAAACACACCCTCGGCGGCGCGCGGTTTGGCGAACCTTGGGCAAGACATGGATATCGTGGTGGGGATTTTCGACGATGCCTTTCTTAAAGAGCGCGGGTGCCTGGGCCTCGAGCTTTCACGCGAGCCGCTCGGGTGCGCCGTTCCTGTCGACAGCGAGCTCGCCAAACGCGACATCGTCACATTCGACGACCTCCACAATCACAGTCTTATGCTTATACGCCGGGGCTGGAACGCCGAAATCGACCGCGTGCGCGACGAGATACTCTTGCATCATCCTCAAATCGCGCTCGTAGACTTCCCGCAATATCGGGCGGAGGTGTTCAATCGCGGCGCGAACGAGGATCTCGCGCTTGCGACGCTGCCGTTGTGGGCCAACGTCCACCCCATGCTCAAAACCGTCCCTACCGATTGGGACTGTCTCGTGTCTTACGGGCTGCTTCATTCGCCGCACCCCGCAGACCACGTGCGGGAGTTCCTCGATGCGGTGTCTGCCGTGCTCGAGGCAAAGCATCGATAGGCAATCGCGAGCAGATGCGCTTATGCCTATGGGAATAACGGGAATAACAGCCTCCGAACCTTCTGGTTCGGAGGCTTTCTTTTTGCATGTCTGCCTAAAACGACTCCTTGCCAAAACCCCCTTGAGCATCGGGCGGCATTATTGAGCGTGGGCGTTATCGTAGGTATCTCTGATCTCTTCCGGCAAATTGTCGGGAATCAGCGCCTTCAGTCTATCCTCGTTGCCATCCTGAATCGCCTGCTCGTAGTACCAGCATTTGAACTTCAACATGTCCAGTGCGCGGTTCATCTTCGCGATCTCCGACTCCATGTGGGCCTTCCGCTCCTCGAACATGGCCTTACGCTGGGGATATGTCGATGGGCCCTCCGCACACCATTCCATGAACAGCCGGATGTCTTTGATTTCCATCCCGGCCTTCTTCAGGCATTCGATGACTCGAAGTGCTTCGAGTTCCGTATCGCCGAATCGGCGAATGCCCGACGCCCGCTCCAATCCCGGGAACAGCCCCTGCTTGTCGTAATACCGCAGCGTGGAAACGGGCAGACCGAACATCTCCGCTACCTGTCCGATTGTGTACATGGTCCCTCCGGATAAATCTCGAATTCACTCCTTGACCTAAAGTCAGGTTTAGGTATTACATTCATTTTCGTCAATACAAATCGGGAGCGCAAGGGATTTTCGCCAAAGGCGCACGTTTGCCGGAACGGTATTTGCCGGCGGCGTGAACGGCGTGTGCGAAATCGCCGGGCATTCCGCTCTTGAGCAGGCGCGACGAATGGGCTTAGGAGTCTAGGCGCTGCTTAGCTGCGCGGAAGCAGTTTTGTACTCAAAACCATCGACAGGAGGAATCAAACATGACGATTAAACAGACAGCGGGCAGAGATGCCCTGGGGGACTTTGCCCCCAAATTCGCACAGCTCAATGATGATGTGCTGTTCGGCGAGGTGTGGAGTCGAGAAGACGGGCTTTCCCTTCGAGACCGCAGCGTGGTGACGGTTGTGGCCCTGATGGCGCAGGGACTGACGGACTCTTCGTATAAATATCATCTGATGTCCGCAAAGAACAACGGTGTGACCAGGGCTGAGATAGCGGAAATCCTTACGCACGCGGCGTTTTATGCGGGATGGCCCAAGGCGTGGGCGGCCTTTCGCATGGCGAAGGAGGTCTGGGCGGACGAGGACGACGGCGCCGACGCAAAGGCCCGACACCAAAACGAGATGGCCTTTCCCATCGGTGCCCCCAACGACGCATTTGCGAAGTACTTTATCGGGCAACGCTCCCTCGCGCCCCTTTCCACCGAGCAGGTCGGCGGCTACAACGTGACGTGCGAGCCCGGCTGCCGCAACAACTGGCACGTCCATCACGCCAAAAGCGGTGGCGGACAGATTCTCGTCTGCGTGGCTGGTCGATGGTTTTACCAGGAATGGGGCAAACCGGCACAGGAGCTGTGCCCTGGCGATGTAGTAAATATTCCCGCGGGCGTAAAGCACTGGCACGGTGCGGCGCCCGACAGCTGGTTCTCCCATCTCGCGGTAGAGGTTCCGGGCGAGGAGACCTCCAACGAGTGGTTGGAGCCCGTGGACGACGAGCAATACCCTAGAGCGACTGACAAGGAAGCTTAGGCATGGAGCAGTTGAAACTGACGCAGGAATGGGACAAGGTATTCCCCAAAAGCGACAAGGTTGAGCACAGCAAGGCAACCTTCCGCAACCGATACGGCATCACGCTGGCTGCCGACGTGTACGTACCTAAGAATGCGGAAGGCAAACTGCCCGCCATCGCCGTCAGCGGCCCGTTTGGCGCGGTGAAGGAGCAGTCCTCCGGTCTGTACGCGCAGAAAATGGCGGAGCTGGGATTTTTCGCAATTGCCTTTGACCCGTCCTATACCGGCGAGAGCGGCGGCACGCCTCGCTATGTAGCATCTCCGGACATCAACACCGAGGACTTCTGCGCAGCGGTGGACTTCCTCTCGGTACAGGAAAACGTCGATCCAGGGCGCATCGGCATCATCGGCATCTGCGGTTGGGGCGGCATGGCAATCAATGCTGCATCCATCGACACTCGTATCAAAGCTACTGCTGCTATGACGATGTACGACATGACCCGTGTGACCGCCAACGGCTATTTTGACGCTGAGGATTCCGAACAGGCGCGCTTCGAAAAGCGGAAAGCGCTGAACGCGCAGCGCACCGAGGACTATAAAAACGACAGCTATGCGCTGGCGGGCGGCGTGGTCGATCCGCTGCCGGAGGACGCGCCGCAGTTTGTGGCGGACTATTTCGCCTACTACAAGACTCGGCGAGGCTACCATCCCCGCAGCCTGAACTCCAACGGTGGCTGGAATGTGACGTCCTCGCTGTCGTTTTTGAATATGCCGATTTTGCAATACAGCAGCGAAATTCGCTCTGCGGTACTGCTGGTGCATGGGGAAAAGGCGCACTCCCGCTATTTCAGCGAAGCCGCGTACGGCAAGCTGACCGGGGACAACAAGGAATTGCTCATTATCCCCGGCGCCAACCACACCGACCTTTACGATCAGATGGACATCATTCCGTTTGGAAAGCTGAAGGCATTCTTTGAGGAATATCTGAAATAAGGCGTGCCTTGATTTAATGTCAAGTCTCCAGCAACGATTCTTCTAAAGAGCGGGAGTAACTGAAACGAGGCGATTGAATAACTCCATACGTTTTGGTTAAAGCAAAATAATATGCCGCGCGCCTGCGGCATGAAGGAGGGAGATTTCTATGAATATCGTTGTATTGAGTGGTAGCCCGCGCAAGGGCGCCAATACCGACACCATGGTCGAGGTGTTTGCCGAGACCGCGCGCGAGAGCGGCAATACGGTCGAGGTCATCCGCGTTGCCAGCAAGAAAATCGCTGGTTGCCTGGGGTGTCAGTATTGCTTCGCCCACGAGGGCACTTGCGTGCAGAAGGATGACATGGCCAACGTGATCGAGTCGCTGAAAGACGCCGACATGGTTGTCTTCGCTTCGCCTATCTACTGGTTTGATATCACCGCGCAGGAGAAGGCCGCCATCGACCGCCTGTACGCCTTTGGTGCTACGGGCTTCCCGTTCACCAAGACGGCCCTTTTGCTCGATAGCCACAGTGAGGGCGTCTATGATGCGGCGATCGCTATGTACAAGTCAGCCTGTGCCTACTGCAAGTGGGAGGACCAGGGCATTGTCACCATTAGCGGCATGACCGAGCGCGACAGCATGGCCTCCTCGCCCAAGTTGGAAGAGGTGCGAGAGCTCGCTCGCAAGCTGGCCTAAGGGCAAGGAGAACGCATGGCAATCGGTGTTGGTGGAAATGCTTGCTGTCCTTACCAAGAGGAATGCTGATTGCCATGCGTTGATGCTCCCGCGGACAATTCCGGTGTGCTAAAACGCCTTCTCGTTTAAGAATTCCCTGAACGCGGGGATGTCAAAGCCAACGAGACCACGCCCGCGCTCTCCGATGACGCCGTCCTCCAGGAGGCGGCGTTTGTATTGGCTTGCGTAGTTGCTGGCGACGCCCATGCGTTTGGCTATCTCCGAGACTCTGCTGGGGCCAGAATCGGACAGCATCGCGAGCAAAAACTCAATATCTTTATCGGAAAGCTCCCGATAGGTCGTTTCGAGAATTCGATCGCGCAGCTCCATACGGGCAAGCAGAGAACCCTGCTGTACATCAGGTGCACTGATTTTGGGCGAGTTCTCCGAAACATCCCATGTGCGATATCCGACGAGCTGCATCATATAGGGGAATCCGTCGACGGCCTTCACGGCATCCTCGAGCGCTTCTGGCGTGATTGAGCGGCCTCCGGCCTCAACGGTTTTGCGGAATGCGTTTGCAATTTCAACGTCAGTGATTCGTCCTAACTGATGATATTGGGAACGCCTGAGGAACGAGACGGAATCGTTGCGTAGCAGTGCCGATACTTTGTAGGGCAGTCCTGCCATGAGTAGGGCAACTTTTTTACCTTCGCGTACAAAGTGCTGATAAACAGAGGCAAATTGAAGCATTTCTTCGAGATCGACGGTGACTTCATCGATGGTGATGAGAAGTCCGATGTCATGTTTTTCGAGTTGTTTAAAGATGCCATTCATGCGTGTGCGCCAGTTGCCCTGGGCCTCTTGAGCATATGTCCAATCGATGCCTACTGGACCAATTTGAACGCCGTTTATGCGCGCATGAGGCTGTGAGAGGTAGCTATCTGCGGCTTCTTTGGTTCGCTCGATAATATCTTCGAGCATGCCTGGCATGGCGGAGACATTTGCTGCGATCCAGTCGTGTTCAAGCGCCGTTTCTGAAAGGAGCGAGAGAAGCGCCGTCTTGCCCGTTCCCCTTGCGCCCGTAAAAATGGTCGACAGGTTGGGATCTCCCGGGCCATTGATAAAGCCACGGTTGATGTCACGCAGGATATGCTCGC
The DNA here is from genome assembly GCA_900550815.1 of uncultured Collinsella sp. Taxonomy (GTDB): domain Bacteria; phylum Actinomycetota; class Coriobacteriia; order Coriobacteriales; family Coriobacteriaceae; genus Collinsella. Next base: position 341 of record URTW01000050.1, on the reverse strand, counting down.
GACCCGCTAGAAAGGGAGGGACGCTTCCAAATGTTGGGGTAAAGGGGTTCTTGCTGTACTCCATGGTAGCTCCTTTGCAAGTTTTGCTAATTTTTGCAACTTTTGCTAACTTTTGCAAGTTTTGCTAACGACTGACCAAAGGGCATCGAAGCAGTGACGCTGACATTTTTTACGCAGGAAAATAAGCAGAAATCAATTTATCTGCGTTAAAAAATAGTTGAGAAGAAAAGCGACGAGTCACGGGCGCAAATCCGAATCGTTAAGGGCCTCGTCGAATAGCGAAGTAACTAACGAACAAGATTACAGGAAAACAAATAAAAAAAAAAAAGAAGGAAGTTTAA
>URTW01000049.1 GCA_900550815.1 uncultured Collinsella sp. | reverse complement strand
AGGGACACACCTGACGCAGCCAATGAAGACCTCTACGGATGAATTCCAGGCCGCTCCGTCGCTCCAGACATCGTTTCCACGCCTCGTGCCTGCCCCAAACAATCAAAACAAGCCCTATTCGCCGCACCCTCAAAGGTCTGTTGGCAAAAAAGGGCAAATATGAGTACTGTTACCATTTTAGTAGCAGGCAAAACCACCCAAAATGACGTCCGAGCGACCCCTACAACCCCCTAAAGCAGCCAACCTGACTGGTTTAAGGCGTATTGGAGCCAATTTTAATGAATATACTAAAGGCTATGTTCATTATCTTTTAGGATGTAAATACTATTCACTTAGCAACAGTACTCACATTTGGCATTTTTTGTCCATTGCTATATAACTAACACCCTATAGCAGACAAAAAACAGGCCGCAGCCCATCGCTGCGGCCTGTTCGGAAGCAAAAGTGGGCGTTAAGCGCTGTAGCCCATCGCCTGCAGAACAAACATGACGACCGTGAGCACCGTAATCACACCGATAGTCGCCCAAGTGAGCACATTCCACACGCGGCCGTTGCGGTTGGCACCCATAATGTGACGGTCGGCTGCGATAACCACCTGGAACACCAGAACCACGGGCAACAGCACACCATTGATGACCTGTGAGGTCATCATAATCTGGAACAGATCGACGCCGGGCATAAGCACCAGCACGGCAGAGATACCGATGATGGCCGTAATGATGCCGCGATAGACCGGGGCCTCGTCCCAGCTGCGGTCGGCACCGCGCTCCCAGCCAAATGCCTCGCAGATAGCGCTCGCCGTAACGCCCGGCAGCGCGCCGGCAGCCAAGAAGCTCGCCGCGACCAGGCCCGAGGCAAACAGTACCGTGGACCACTGACCCGCAATAGGCTCCAACGCGCGGGCGGCATCGGCAGCATCGCTAATCTGAATACCCGCCGGGAACAACACCGTACCGGTCGTGATGATAATAAAGCCGGCAATGACATCGGCGGCAAGCGAGCCGCTCACGGTATCGATGCGCTGCAGCACGATATCGTCCTCGCCCGCGTTCTTATCGACCACGTTGTTTTGCGCCAAGAAAATCATCCACGGCGCGATGGTGGTACCGATCGTTGCGACCACGAGCGACACGTAGCTGGGGTCATTTTGAATGTTAGGCACGACCAGGTCGACCGCGACCTCACCCCAGTTGGGGCCAGCCATGAACGCGGCGACAATATAGGTCACGAACACGCAGCTCACCAGCAGCAGAATCTTCTCGATGCGCTGGAAACTACCCGACATGGTAAGCATCCACACCAGCAGCGCCACCAACGGCACCGAGATGCTCGCCGGCACGCCAAAGAGGGCAAGGCCGCTGGCGATGCCCGCAAACTCCGAAATGGTCACAGCCGTGTTGGCGATCAACAGCGCCGCCATAGCAAGTACACTCTTGCGCACGCCAAAGCGCTCGCGAATGAGCGATGCCAAGCCCTTGCCCGTGACGCAGCCGCAGCGCGCCGCGGTCTCCTGCGTCACGATGAGCAGCGCAGTCATGACGGGAAGCATCCAGAGCATCTTGTAGCCATAGCTGGCGCCCGCGCTGGAATACGTTGCAATGCCGCCGGCGTCATTGCCCGAAAGCGCCGCCAGCAGACCGGGACCCATAGCGCCAAAGATGGCCGCGATGGTCAACTTTTGCTTGGTGCCCGACTTTTGCTTGGTATTTTGCACGCGACCACCTAACCAATGACCGACATGGTGAGCAGCACCGCAGCGGCGCAGTACGCTACGCATGAGATCATGACGGCAATAACGTTCATGGCGGTGCCCGACGTGTTGAGGTCATGCTCGTCACGCCAGAACAGCACCATCAGGTAAATCACGGCGCTCATGTTGCCAACCAGGCAAATGATGGCAGCGATATTAAAGCACCCGGTAAAGAGTTGCTCCTCAAACATGGGCGCATCGGGGAACGCGGCGGTGTGCACCAGCTGGGCGCACAGGTAGGTCACGAGTGACAGAATCAGGCCCATGCCCGTGCTCTGGAAGAAGAACCCCAGATACGGCTTGGGCTCGTCGTCGTGACCGTCATACTCCAGGAAGTAGTTCTTGACGAACGACACCATGCGCGAGGCCGCCAACAGCACGAGTGGCATGGCGCACATGGGGAACACCACCAGATGCGCGGAGCCGAGCGCCGTCCCCAGCACCGTTGCCATGATGCACGAGGCAATGCCCCACACGACAACCCAGTACTGGCGATGCACAAACCAGCTGAGCACGTTCGTCGAGTCGTCCGACGCGCTATCGCCCGAGCCGACACCGGCGATCTGCAGGTCCTCCTGGTGCTCCTCGGCGATAACGTCCATGGCGTCGTCGAAGGTCACGATGCCCAGGATATGACGGTTCTCGTCGCAGACAGGGATGGCAACCAGGTCGTACTTGGTCATCTCGTCCGTCACGTCTTCCTGGTCCTCGTCGGGTGACACGTAGACCAGATCGCGATAGGCGAGCTGGCCCAGCGTGGCGTCGCGGTCGGCCACGATCAGCGTGCGCAGCGAAAGCACGCCCGTCAGCATGCCGCTCGGGTCCTCGGTATAGACGTAATAGACGCTCTCAAAGTCCTCGTCGAGCTTGCGAATCGCCTCGATGGCGTCACCGACCGTCGCCGTGGCGGGCAGGGAGACGAACTCCGAGGTCATGATGCGGCCGGCGGTGTTGTCCTCGTAGCCCAGCAGATTACGAATCGCCTTCTCCTCCTTGACGCCCATCAGGCGCAGGAGCTTCTCGGCCTTCTCATAATCGAGTTCGTCGATCAGGTCGGCAGCGTCGTCCGGGTCCATCATGGCCAGCATCGACGATGCGTCGGTATCGGACAGGCCCTCGAGCATCTCGGTCATAAGCTCGTCGTCATCGAACTCCGAGATGGCCTCGGCGGCCTGGGCAGTATCGAGCTGCGCAAACACCTGCGCACGCAGGCGCGGGTCGAGCTGCTCGATAATGTCGGCGATGTCGGCAGGGTGCAGCTCGCCGAGCGTCTTGTGCGACACCGAGAGTTGAATGTTCTTGGTCGAGCGGTCGAGCAGGTCCATGTAGGACCAAGCGATGATGTCCTCACTGAGCGGCTTGCCCAGGTGCTTCATAAAGCCTTCGACGATATGCTCGAGCGCGGGGCTGATGGCGCGTAGCAGACCGCGGGCACCGACCTCGGCGCCCAGCAGGCGCAGCTGGTTTTCGCCCGACATGGAAAACTTGATGTCGTTTACGCGCACGACCTTCATGCCCTGCGTGTCGACAATCTGCTTGTTGAGCACGTCGCGGGCAAGCAAGAGTTCGGTCGGCTGCAGGTACGAAAAACGGATTTCGGTGGCCGACGTCTTAAGGTGCACGCCCGTCTCGTCGATACGGTCGACCCATTTGCGCCAGCTGATCATAAACGGCGTCTTGCCGGGACCACGGAACGCGAGCGACGTCACGTGCGGAAAAACTTCGCCGGTAGCAATACCAAAATCGTTGACCACGCCGAGCTTTTCGCCGTCGACGTCCAAGACCGGCAATTTGAGCATCTCACTCAGATAATTCAATGGTGCTCCCCATCATTATTCCTCCGAACGCGGCCGCGCGTGCGGCGTCCGGGGGCTTCTGGATATGTATACGCATGCGCGGGCGGCACGCCGCTCGACGCTTACACCCCGTGCATGCGCAAAAAGCACCTGCATGGGGTCATCGACTGTATGGTCGAGGTTTGGATTTCACCTGTAACCTTTCTCTTGACCCTCATTAACCGCAGTAACTATAGCATCAGCATCGCCCTGCGGCATCGAATTTATGCGCTGCACATTGCAGGCATACCAAACGCTGACGCATCCGTGACATAGCCATTGGGGACGCTCTTAAACGACTACCCAATGACTACTCTGTGGTGTCGTCGTCCTCGGCAAGCTGGGGGAACACGGCGTCCTTGGGCATGGTGGCCTTCGTCAGCGAGGTGAGCTTTTTGCTCAATGCCGTGTCCGTCTTGACCAGGTCGCTGAGCGTCACGATCTTGTAGCCGTCGGCAATGAGGCCGTCGATAATCTGCGGCAGCGCCTCGAGTGTCTGCTCGGCGCATTCGTCTCTATCGGTGAGCAGCACGATATTGCCCGGCGTCACCGAATCGAGCACCGTCGAGACCTGCTCGTCGGCACCGTTGAGCAGCCAGTCGCCCGAGTCAATATTCCACGAGACCACGGCGGAGACCAGGTCCATCGCATCAATCCAGTTTTGTTCGTCAAAGGCAGCGTAGGGAGCACGCAGCAGCATTGTCTTCACGCCGGTCGCCGACTTAATCGCATCGGTGCCTTTCGTGATCTGTTCGTGTACCGCCTCACGGTCCTGACCCTTGAGCGAATCGTCGCTGTAGCTGTTGGATCCGATCTCGCACCCGGCGTCGACAATCGCCTTGGCCGTGGCAGGCGAGGCCTCGGCCGCATCGCCCGAAAGGAAGAACGTCGCGGTGACGCCCCTTTCCTTGAGCACCTGCAAGATCTGTTTGGTGGCGCCGCTCGGACCCTCGTCAAACGTCAGTGCCACGTACTTTTTGTTGCCCTTGGGCGCCACGCTGGCGCACGCAACAACGCAATCGGTGGCGGGCACAACCTCGCCGCGGTCTTGCGTCTTGCCTGACTGCTCACCAACCCACACCTCGGATCGGCCCTGGACACCCCATGTCTGCACATACTCGATAGCGCCCATGCCCTCGACCTTGAGCTTGGGCTCGATAACCGTAGCCTGAACCTCGTGCTTCTCGTAAGTGTTACGGCCATCCTTGACCGTCACCTTCTCGCCGCTCTCGAGTGCGCGGCTATCCTATTTGCCCTGCTTCTCGCGCTTGCCGTCGACCTTCACCGACAGCTTTTCGCCCCCATGGCGCTTGAGCACGCTGTCATCGACGGCCAGCAGGTCGCCTGCGTCGTAGGTGTCAGTCAACTCCTGGTCGTCGATGAGATTCTGCAGCGTAGAGCCCACGCGCACCGCGGTCTTCTGGCCGTTAAGCTCCACGTCCACACTGCGGTTGACGTAGCCCACGACGGCAGCGATAAACAGCACGAGCGCGCAACCCACGGCAATGAGCGCGTAGGGCAGGCGAGATGAACGACGGGGCGTACGGCTGTTGCCGATGCGAGCGCTGCGGTCGCTAAAGCCGCGGCTATGGTTGAGATACATCGCGCCGGGCTTACGGTGACGCTTGCGCTGACCGCCGGGCAGCTGCCCCAGGTCGCGGCGCGCCGTCGGACGCGCACCCGAACGCCCGTTTAAGTTGGATCCGTTTTGGCGCATGTGCCCTCCCCCATAAACACAGCAAGCCGGAGCAACAGGTCTCCGGCTTGCCTCCCATCATTTGGTACGTCGCTATTTTGTAGCTTTTGACGAGCCTCCGCTCGCCTTTTGGTATTCGTCCTTAAAGGCCTTGAACATGCCGCGCGTCTTGCCGAGCTGCTTGCCCAGTGCGCGACTGCCCTTGTCCACGGCAACCGATCCCTTGTCATCGAGCACCTTGGCGCCCTTCTTGACCTTATCGCCCACCACGACGCTTGCCTCGGCAGCCTTTGCGGCGGCGCCGCCCGAATACCCGAGCGACTTGGCCTCGTCCGAGACGACCATCGCGCCGTTCTCGTAGCCGCGCAGCATCGTCGGCGGCACCTGCGTGTCACCAACCAAAACACTCGAAGCAGCACCGGCGGTCACATAGAATGCCTGCACGATGCCCGAGCGTGGCTTGAACTCAACGTCCGAGCAATAGCCCACGACGTCGCCCGATTCCGTGCGCACGTCCATACCGACCCAGATGATGCAATCGTCCAGGTTGATGTCGAGGCGCTTGGCGGCGGCGGCATCGTACGTGTCCTTGACGTCATCGACCGCAATGGCGCCCTCGTAGACACCAATGGCGTCGAGCGCTACGAATCGGTCGGGACGCTCGATCATGCCCGCGATATCGGACTGGCGGACCATAAAGCCGACCACGCGCGTACCGCCCGGGGTAAAGACCGGAAAGTGAATCTTTCCGAGCTTTTTAGGGCTGCGCGGTGTGCCGTCCTTTTTGGTGCGCTTGTCCTCGGTAGGCTTGCGATAGATCTTGGCGCCGACAAAATCCCCGGCGCGCATTATGCCTCGGTCGAGGGCTCCGCAGCCTCGGTATCAGCCTCGACGGCGTTCTCGACCACGACGTCGGCGGCAGGCGTCACGTTGCCGCCCGAAATGGCGTCGTTGAGCTGCTCGCGCAGCTGGTCCATGCGCTCGCGGGCCAGGTCGACCTTGGCGCGCAGGTCGTCGGTCTTGGCGTCGACCATCGGGCCAAAGTCATTCACCGCAGCACGGGCCTCCTCGGCGCTGTGCTCGTAGGTGTCGCGCATATTGTCCCAGGCGTCGTTGGCGATATCGGCAGCCATGGCGCGGGTCTCGGCGCCCGAGCGCGGGGCCAGAGCAACGCCGACAATAGCGCCGGCAGCGGCACCAAAAAGTGCGCCGGAGACAAAGCTGAAAGTCTTACCCATGATCATTCCTCTCCTGCGGGCACGTCGGTGCCCACCGTTTGAATGCTGTCCATTATACCCGCAGCGCATCACTTGCCGCTCCGCTCATCTGCGTACGGCAAAGGCGCAGGTATGTGATGGTGATAAACGCCTAGGCCTACTCCTGGGGCATAGCCGGCATGGCCACCGTGGCACCCGGGTCCTCGCCGGCGCCGTCCACGAGCGGCAGACCGCCCTCATGCGCAGGTCCTGCCGGAACCGTCGCCGCACCGCCAAAGACGGCAGCGGAGGCCTCGTGGTTCTCGGCAACCGCGCCCTCGGTATCAATCGCCACCTGGGGCTCGTCGTCAAAGTTGGGGACACCCTGGGGCTCGGTGGGAACGGGCTCGGCGGTCGCATCGGAAACGGGCTCGGCGTCGACCGGCGCATCGCCCTCGTCAGCGCCCTCGTCCTCGGCAGCATCTTCGCCGTTCGCAGCGGCGACGGCCTCGTGAGGATCCTTGCCCTCGGCCTCGGCGCGCATGCCCAGCACCAGGTTGCGCAGGCCCGCGACCGTGCCCTCCACGTCGGGGGCAGGCTGGTCGGCGTGCAGATAGGCCCAGTCCATCATAAAGGTAGCCGAAGACAGCGCACCGATGGCCAGCGCGTCGTCGGGGCACGAAAGCTCAACCTCAAAGACGCGCTCGTCGTGCTCGCTTACGCGCGTGCGGCCGCACGAGATGCTACCGGCAAGACCGGTCTCGTTCATGAGCTCGACCGTCACATGCTCAAGCAGATGGCAAAGCTCGGTCTGGCCCATGCAGTCCTGGAACTCGCGACCGGAATCACCCAGGCACAGGTGCTTGGCAATCGCCGGCACCAGGTAATACACGCGCGCCGTAGCCTCGATATCCTCCGAGGTCATGAGCGGCATGCCGGGGTTCACCAGCACGTGCGCGCAGATCTTGTCCTCGCTGACGGTGACCTTAAGGATGTTGAACAGGCCTGCCATAACTCTCCCCTACTCTTCCTTGTCCTACTCGTCGCCGTCGTGCGGATTCGCGGAACCCGCACCCGACGTCGTCGGCTCGTCTACCGAAGACTCGGAATCCTTCTTATCGGTTTCGGCCGGAGCGATCACGCGAATGAGCGAGATGCGCTGGCCACGCATCGACTGCACTTTAAACTTGTACCCCGCGACCTCAAACACCTCTCCGATGTCGGGCACCGAGTCGCAAAGCTCCAAAATCCAGCCGGCGATGGTCTCATAATCATCGCTTTCCTCGAGCGGCCAACCAAGCTCAATCGCGTCATCGCACGAAAAACGCCCATCAACGAGCCACTCGCGACGCGAAAGGCGCGTGAGATACTTGTTGTCGGGGTCGAATTCATCTTCGATCTCGCCGACAATCTCCTCGACGATATCCTCGATGGTGATAATGCCGGCCGTGCCGCCGTACTCGTCCACGACCACCACGATCTGGTCGTGCGAGGTCTGCATCTCGGACAGTAGCGGCAGGATGTCCTTGGTGTCGGGCACAAAGGTGGCGTCGCGCAAAAAGCCGGCGATGGGCTGGTCACCCTTGCCGTCGAGCGCGGGTTGGATCAGGTCCTTGATGTGCGCAATGCCGGCGACGTTGTCGGGATCCTCGTGATAGACGGGGATGCGGCTGAAGCCGGTCTGGCGCATGGTGGACAACACGTCGGCGACCGTCTCGTCGTCCTCGCACATGGTGGTGTCCACGCGCGGCACCATGACCTCGCGGGCAACGGTGTCGCCTAGGTCGAAGATCTCGTGGATCATGCGCTTTTCCTCGTCGAGCAGGTCGTCCTGCTCCGAGACCATGTACTTGATCTCTTCTTCCGAGACGTTCTGGCGGTCGTCGGCACTCTTGATGCGCAGGATGCGGGCCAGGCCATCGGAGCAAGCACCGGTCAGCCACACGAGCGGACGGGCGATCTTTTGGAACACGGAAAGCGGGCCCACGACCTGCTTGGACACGCCCTCGGCATTGGCCAGGCCGATGCGCTTGGGGACGAGCTCGCCGATCACGATGGACACGAAGGCGACCGCGACGGTGATGATGACCGGCGCCAGGCCGCGCGCGATGGCGGAGAGCGGCGCGATGCCAAAGCTCATGAGCCACGTGGCGAGCGGGTCGGACAGACTCGTCGAGGCGACGGCGGACGAGGCGAAGCCCACGAGCGTAATGGCAACCTGGATGGTGGCGAGCAGCTGGTCGGAGTCGGCAGCCAGCTTAATGGCACGCTCGGCGCGCTTGTCGCCTTCCTCGGCCTCGTGCTCCAACACGGCGCGCTTGGCCGTGGTGAGCGCCATCTCGGACATAGAGAAGTAGCCGTTGATGAGGGTCAAAACGAGGGTGGTGATAAGGGAGATGGTTATGTCCATCGGGAGTTTCTCGAACCTCCAAGATTCGGGACGTCAGGTTAAAACGTTGATGGCGGATACGGCAATTGCACCGGCGCCCAAACGAGAACGCGGGCGCGCAGGCGTGGTCGCTAGATTACGAAGAGGATCACCGCCATGAACTGGAAGATGCTGCCGGCGAGCACCCACAGGTGAAACACGCTGTGCAGATAGCGCACGTTTTTGGCGATATAGAACGGCACGCCCGCGGTGTAGCACACGCCGCCGACGGCGAGCAGGGCAAGTGCCACGGGGTTGAGCAGCGCAACAAGTTCGGGCAGCTTAAAGACAACGAGCCAGCCCATCAGCAGGTAGACCAGGCCGCTTACCCAATGCGGCTGGCGCTCGCGTAGGAAGCACTCGAGGGCGATGCCGATGATGGCGATGGCCCATACGGCAAAGAACAGCACAGCGCCGCCGTCGTTTGCGAGCGTGATGAGGCAAAACGGCGTATAGCTGCCGGCTATGAGCAGGTAGATACAGCTGTGGTCGATGATGCGAAACACGTGCTTGGCGCGCGCGGGCTGAATCGCGTGGTAGAGCGTGGAGGCTAGGTATTCGAGGATAATGCTGACGCCATAGACAATCGCCGCGGCCATATGGGCCGGGCCTCCGCCGCGCAGGGCGGCGAATACGATCAGGAGCACCAGGCCCGCGATACCCAGCAGGCAGCCGACACCATGGGTGACGGAGTTCATGATCTCCTCGCCCACTGTGTAGTGTGGAACGGCCGCGGTCTTGGGTCGCGGCTTAGAACTGTCGCTCGAATCGGACATGCCGGTTACATCCTCCAACGTAAAGAGTTCTCAACACTATATCAAAGCGTCTGGGTACGTGCGAAATTTGCACTATACGTGACCCTTTGTTTACCCATTCTTTGTCTGTTGACGCATCAACGGCGAACGTCCATAATGCGCTTGCATTAAATGTTGATGTATTAACATCTTATAGGAGAATACCGCATGGCTCAAAACGCACGTTCCCATCGAAAGCTCAAGATAGCCGGCATCGTTGCACTGGTGGTTGTCGTTGCACTGCTCGGATTTGCCGGCAACTTTCTGTTTGACTTCGCGCTGAATCCCCGCGCGCCATACACCATGAAGATGATGCAGGATAGCAAGAACGACAAAGAAGGTGAGCAGCCGGATGCCGAGGATACCGAGGCGCGGGCATGGTTTAAAGAGAACCGCGAGAGCAGGAGCCTCACCGCGGACGACGGGACCGAGCTTGCCGCCTGGTATTTTGCTGCGTCGGAGAGCACGCACGACTACGCCGTCTGCCTGCATGGATATACCAACGAGCCCATCGGTATGGCCCGATACGTCAAGCGATTCCACGACCGCGGCATGAACGTACTCGCACCCGCCGCACGCGCCCACGAGCGCTCCGGCGGCGACTATATCGGCATGGGCTGGCCCGAGCGCCTCGACATCGTCGCATGGATCGAGCGAATTGTTCAGGCTGACCCCGAGGCGCGCATCCTGGTCTTTGGCGAGTCGATGGGTGCGGCAACCGCCATGAACGTGGCGGGAGAATCTCTGCCCGCAAACGTGAAGTGCATTATCGAGGACTGCGGTTATACGAGTGTTTGGGACGAGTTTTCTCTGCAGCTCAAGGACGTGTTCGGCCTGCCCAGCTTTCCCTTGCTCGATGTAGCAAACTTGGTGTGCAACGTGCGCGCGGGCTACGACTTTCATACGGCGAGCAGTGTGGAGCAACTCAAACACGCGACGGTTCCCATGCTGTTTATCCACGGCGACCAGGACACCTTTGTGCCGTACGACATGCTCGACCAAAACTACGACGCGTGCGCCAGCAAGGTCAAGCAAAAGCTCACCATCCATGGCGCCACCCACGCCAAGAGTGCGCAAGTTGACCCCGAGCTCTACTGGAACACGGTCGATGACTTCCTCGACGAGTATTTTTAGGCAAAAAGCAACGTCTGGGGCTTTATCTGACCACCTATTTTCGGAAGTATGCGGCAAAATCTGGAACTGCCGACCAGACCGCAGTTTTACCAACAATTTATCAGGGGTTTTGTTGCCAAAAAATGTCGTGTGCTCGGCGATCTCGAAATTTGCCGCATACTTCCGAAAAGCCGCCCGTGGGCGCTGTGCTCACGGGCGGCTTTTGCTAACGTTGCGCTACAAAAGCGCTTATTTTGTCCAATAGCTAGGCGCTATTTGACCTCGATGAGCTCGTACTTTCTCGTGCCCAGGCCGATCTTCTCGGCGTGTGCGATACAGGTGCGCCAGTCGGTGTCGGGATGCGTGATGCAGAAGGGGTCCTTGGCCTGCTCGCCCTCCAGATGCTCGTGGTTGTGCTCCATCTTGGCCGCGCTATCGGTGAGCTCGGTGTTGGGCAGCGGTTCGGATGCCATGACGGCATCGGCGCAGGCCTGGTCGATGGCGACCGGGTCGAAGCTCGCGAACATGCCGATATCGTTGACGATAGGCGTGTCGTTTTCGGGATGGCAATCGCAGTTGGGGCTGATATCCATGGCAAGCGAGATATGGAAGCTCGGGCGACCGTCGACGCCGGCCTTCGTATACTAGGCGATCGTACAGTTGAGCACGTCGGCCGAGGCCTCATAGCCGGGCTTGATGCAGTCCTGGATGCATGCCGCACAGC
>URTW01000048.1 GCA_900550815.1 uncultured Collinsella sp. | reverse complement strand
CGTAAAGCTTTTCACCTCTCACAATGGCAAGGAAACTGACCTTGAAGTTTCAAACACCTGCAAAGAACCACCGCAAGGCGACCTAACAAAACTTTTTGACAGATTTTATCGTGACGACAGCTCACGTTCTCGGTCAAAAGGCGAGAAAAAGGGTGGCTACGGCATTGGGCTTTCTATTGCACAGGCAATAGTCAGGTCGCACAAAAGCAAGATATCATGCAAAGCCGAAAACGGCAAGATGATATTTACAGCACAGCTTAAATAACTGCAAAGCAGAGTTGGTCACCAGCCGCTCTGCTTTTTTATAATATGACATTTGTCACATGAAGATGTGACTTTGCTCACTAGCTTTTTGGCGGATAGTATTGTATAATGATAATACAAACTAAGGGAGGTTTTTCTTATGGCTGAAACTGTAGTAAAAATAGACAATCTGGTAAAAAGATACAAGGAACTTATTGCTCTTGACCACTTTGATCTTGAAATAAAAAAAGGCGAGGTCTTCGGACTTCTCGGTCCTAACGGTTCGGGCAAGACCACCACGATCCTGGGCACCAACGAGCGCCTGCGTGACAAGGCCGGCCTGCGCTGTGCCGTCATCGAGGGCGATATCGCCTCGGATGTCGATGCCATCACCATGAAGGAAGCCGGCATGCCCGCCATCCAGATCAACACGGGCGGCCTGTGCCACCTCGAGGGCAACATGATCATGGAAGCCGTCGACGCCTTCGACCAGGCCGTTGGGCTCGATAACATCGATGTCATCTTTATCGAAAACGTGGGTAACCTGGTCTGCCCAGTCGACTTTGACCTGGGCGAGAACCTGTCCATCATGATTCTTTCGGTGCCCGAGGGCGACGACAAGCCCGTCAAGTACCCGGGCATCTTCCAGCACGCCGGCGCACAGCTGCTCAACAAGGTCGACGTGGCTCCGGCTTTCGATTTTGATATGGATAGGTATACTAAGACACTCGATGACCTCAATCCGCAGGCGCCGCGGTTTGCCGTGAGCGCGCGCAAGGGCGAGGGCATGGATGCCTGGTGCGATTGGCTCATCGGGCAGATTGAGCAAGCAAGGGCGTAAGTCGGCCGCCATACGGGCGGGCGTAGCCGCAGAGACACGAGATAGGAGCCTCTTTTGAAGCTCATCATCGCCGAGAAAAACGACGCTGCGCGTCAGATCGCCGAGCGGCTGTCCACGGGTAAGCCCAAAAAGGACAAGGTGTACAACACCGCCATCTACCGTTTTGAGTGGAAGGGCGAGGAGTGCGTGACGATCGGTCTTGCCGGTCACATCCTTGCGCCCGATTTTTGCGACAGCGTGCTGTTCGATAAAAAGCTGGGCTGGTATTCGGTTACCGAGGACGGCGAGATGCTGCCGGCCGACATGCCCGATGGCCTGGCTCGTCCGCCTTACGACACCAAGCGTAAGCCGTTCCTTGCCGATGGCATCTCCATCAAGGGCTGGAAGCTCGAGAGCCTGCCCTATCTCACCTGGGCGCCCGTCATTAAGCTGCCGGCCGAGAAAGAGCTCATTCGCTCGCTCAAGAACCTTGCCAAGAAGTCCGACAGTGTCATCATCGCCACGGACTTCGATCGCGAGGGCGAGCTGATCGGTTCGGACGCCCTCAACAAGGTGCGCGAGGTGGCGCCGGACTTGCCGGTTGCCCGCGCCCAGTATTCTTCGTTTACCAAGGCCGAGATCACGCAGGCCTTCGATAATCTCGTCTCGCTCGACCAGAACCTGGCCGACGCCGGCGAGAGCCGTCAGCACATCGACCTCATTTGGGGTGCGGTGCTGACGCGCTACCTGACGCTCGCCAAGTTTGGCGGCTTTGGTAACGTGCGCTCCGCCGGCCGCGTGCAGACGCCGACGCTTGCCCTGGTGGTCGAGCGCGAGCGCGAGCGCATGGCGTTTGTGCCCGAGGACTATTGGCAGATTCGCGGCATGGGTGCCGCGCAGGGCGCTGCCGAGGACGATCGCTTTAAGATCGCGCACAAGACGGCGCGCTTTACCGACAAGGATGCTGCTGAGACGGCGTACGGCCATGTTGACGGCGTCGCGACGGCAACCGTCGCCGCGGTGACCAAGCGCTCGCGCAAGCAGCAGCCGCCCACGCCGTTTGCGACCACCTCGCTGCAGGCTGCCGCCGCGGCCGAGGGCATCTCGCCTGCGCGTACCATGCGCATCGCTGAGTCCCTCTACATGGCCGGTCTCATCAGCTACCCGCGTGTCGACAATACCGTGTACCCCGCGACGCTCGATCTGGGCGCCGTGGTGAGCGACCTGGCAAAGATCAACCCGGCGCTGGCGCCCGTATGCAAAAAGGTGCTTGCCGGCCCCATGAAGCCTACGCGCGGCAAAGTCGAGACCACCGACCACCCGCCTATCTATCCCACGGGCGAGGGCGCTCCGTCCACGCTCGACGGCGGCCAGCGCAAGCTCTACGCCCTCCTCGCCCGCCGCTTCCTGGCGACGCTTATGGGTCCCGCGACCATCGATAACACTAAGCTCGAGCTCGACGTCAACGGCGAGCCGTTTGTGGCCTCGGGCGACGTGCTCGTGACCCCTGGCTTCCGCGAGGCGTACCCGTACGGACTCAAGCGCGACGAGCAGATGCCGCCGCTGGAGCAGGGCGATACGGTCGATGTGTTCGACATTAAGCTCGAGGCCAAGCAGACCGAGCCGCCCGCGCGCTACAGCCAGGGCAAGCTCGTGCAGGAGATGGAAAAGCGCGGCCTGGGCACCAAGTCCACGCGCGCGAGCATCATCGAGCGCCTGTACGCCGTGCGCTATCTCAAAAACGATCCCGTGGAGCCGAGCCAGCTGGGCATCGCCATCATCGACGCACTGACGCAGTTTGCCCCGCGCATCACGAGCCCCGATATGACCAGCGAGCTCGATGGCGACATGACCCGTGTGGAGCGCGGCGAGGATACCGAAGAGCATGTCGTGACGCACTCGCGCGCGCTGCTGGCTGGCGTGCTCGACGAGCTGCTCAAGCATACGCAGGAGCTGGGCGACGCCATCAGCGACGCCGTCACGGCCGATGCGCGCGTGGGCGCCTGCCCCAAGTGCGGCAAGGACCTGGTTATGAAGACGAGCGCCAAGACCCGTGGCAGCTTCATTGGCTGCATGGGCTGGCCCGACTGCGACGTGACCTATCCGGTGCCGAGCGGCGTCAAGGTGAGTCCGCTCGAGGGCGAGGCGGCCGTGTGCCCCGAGTGCGGCGCGCCGCGCATTAAATGCCAGCCGTTCCGCCAGAAGGCCTTCGAGATTTGCGTGAACCCGACGTGCCCCACCAACTACGAGCCCGACCTTAAGGTGGGCGAGTGCAAGGTGTGCGCCGAGGCCGGACGCCATGGCGACCTGATCGCGCACAAGAGCGAGAAGAGCGGCAAGCGCTTTATCCGCTGCACCAACTACGATGACTGCGGTGTGAGCTATCCTCTGCCGGCGCGCGGCAAGCTCGAGGCGACGGGTGAGACTTGCCCCGAGTGCGGCGCCCCCATCGTGGTGGTCAACACGGCGCGCGGCCCGTGGCGCATCTGCGTGAACATGGACTGTCCGACCAAGGAGAAGAAGCCCGCCCGCGGTCGCAAGACCACGACTAAGGCGAGCACGGCCAAGAAGACGACGGCGGCAAAGAAGACGACGGCTAAGAAAGCCACTGTCGCCAAGAAGACGACCGCGAAGAAGTCGACTGCCAAGAAAGCAGCCGCCGACAAGTAACGGCGCAGTCGAAACATTGCCCAAAACAAAAACGAGCGAGGACCTCGCGATCCTCGCTCGTTTTTTGACCGGCAGTTTAGGAACATCCCTAACTGCCGGCTCGGAAGCGACAAAGTGCTAGTTCTCTTCGACGGGGTTGGCGCCGGGATAGCGCTCCTCAAAATCTAGGCGGTACTTATTGTCATTGGTGCCCGCCACGTTGTCGCGCGACAGCGGCGCCACGATCTCATTCTTGTGGTCCTCAGGCTTGGCGTATTTCAGGCTGATCTCCCAGGCATCACAGATTGCGTCAATGCGGTGATCCAGGTCGTCGTACAGGGCAACGATGTCTTTCCAGGAGCTGTAGTTCTTGGAGCTCGTCGGGACGTCTAGGTCCTCGACGATGTCGTAATACTGCTCGATGGTGTCCTCTGTGCGCTCGGCGACGTCGGCGAGATTTTGACGGGTGGTGCGATCTTCTTCCAGATAGCTGCCGTTGAAGTTCTGCGCGCAGCCACGGACGTAGTTGTCGAGGTCTTCGAGCAAGTCGTAGTATTCGCTCAGTCGGCGGTAGAGGTTCTGCTCGGAGAGCGTTGCTTCGCCGCCATCCTCGTCGTCATCGTCATCATCGTCGTACAGGCTGTTGGGATCGCCGAGAGGCTTTAGGTCATCTTCGTCGACGTCATGGTGCAGCTTAGCTACCTCGGCAGCCGTCTGCGTGGCGGCGTTGTCGAAAGGTCTGATTGCAAAGAAGATGACCAGGGCGATGATGATCGCCACCAGCACAACGATAACGGCGATAAGCGGCCCGGTGCCGCTCTTTTTGGGAGCGGGGGTCTGTGGCGAAGCGGGCGCGTATGCGGGAGCCGGCTGCTGTTGGGGCGAGCCGCTCGCGACGGGTATGCGCTGCGTGGTCTCGACGGCCGCGGGGCTTGCGGCGGGGTCGGGTCGATAGGCGAGGGGGTCGTCCGCCTTGGCTTGCGGCGTATCGAGGGAACCGGTCTGCTCAAAAGCGGGCTGGCTATCGCTCGCGGTTGTTTGCTCAACGGATGCACCGCACGAGGTGCAGAACTTGGCATTATCTGCAAGAAGCTTGCCGCACGAGGCGCAATACCGAGACATTGCCACTCCTTTCGCCACATTTCAATGCAATACGACGATTATACCCAGCGTCCAAAATTCCCCATCATAAGTTGCGGTGAAATAGGGACTGTTTGGCGGTCTCAGAGCTTCAATCAGTCCCTATTTCACCGCAACTTTGGAAAGGCACCTTTAGCCATTGGGGACGCACCGAGCACTGGGGTATCATGGCTTGGTTGATATATCTGCATTTACGCGCCTTGTAGGAAGGGGCTGCGCCCATGGCTTTTGAGCCTGCTCAACATAGCTTTATCACGCTCGAGGGCGTCGATGGCGCCGGCAAGTCCACGCAGGCGCGCCTGCTTGCCCGCGCGCTCGAACTCGCTGGCTACCAGGTTGTGAGCCTGCGCGAGCCGGGCGGTACCGCCATCAGCGAAAAGATCCGTGCTCTGCTGCTCGACCCTGCCAATACAGCGATGGGCGACACCTGCGAGCTGCTGCTCTACGAGGCCGCGCGTGCCCAGCTGGTGCACGAGGTCATCGCGCCCGCCCTCGCTGCCGGCAAGGTAGTCCTGTGCGACCGCTTCTACGATTCCACAACCTGCTATCAGGCATTTGCCGACGGCCTTGATCGCCAGATGGTGCGAGATGCCAACAACCTGGCCGTCGCGGGTACGCACCCGGCGCTCACACTCGTTTACCACATCACGCCCGAGCAGGCGGCGCTGCGCATGGCAGCCCGTGGTGCGGCAGATCGCATGGAGGCAAAGGGCATGGCATTCCAAGAGCGTGTCTACCAGGGCTTTTGCGCCATTGCCGCCGAGGAACCAAACCGCGTAAAGCTCATCGACGCGACCGCGTCCATCGAGGACGTCTTCGCGCAGACGGTCGAGCAGGTTCGCGCCTACGGCCTCGACATTTCCCAGGACGCCGTCGCCGCCGCGCTTGCCAAGGAGGCCGAGTAACATGGCCCCCGCTCAGGCAAGCCTGCTGGCCAAGCTCGACACCCAAGAGCGCGTGCGCGACTTTTTGACCAATGCCGTCGCCAGCGGTCGCGCATCGCACGCCTACCTGTTTTTGGGTGCGCCCGGCGCGGGCAAGCTCGACGCTGCGTGGGCGCTCGCCCAAGCCTTCCTGTGCGAGCAGGATGGCTGCGGCTCATGCGATAGCTGCGTGCGCGTCGCCCGCCATACGCACCCCGACGTGCACTATTACACGCCCGAGAGTGCCACGGGCTACCTCATCGCCCAGACCCGCGAGCTGCTCGATGACGTGCCTCTGGCGCCCATCCGTGCCAAGGCCAAGGTCTACATCATCGACCGTGCCGAGCAACTGCGCGCCAACACCGCCAACGCGCTGCTCAAAACGCTCGAGGAGCCGCCCGAGGGCGTCATGTTCATCCTGTTGGGTACCTCGGCCGACGTGATGCTGCCCACCATTGTGAGCCGCTGCCAGTGCGTGCCGTTTCGGCTGGTATCGCCCGCCGTCGCCGCGCAGGCCGTGAGTCGCGCCACCGGTCAGGACCCTGCGCGTTGCCGCATGGCCGTCGCCGTAGCGGGAAGCCCCACGCGTGGCATCGAGTTCCTCAAGAGCGCCGAGCGCCAGGACGCCCGCCGTCAGATGGTTCGCGCCATCGATTCGCTTATCGCCGCCGACGAGGCCGACGTGCTCAGCCGCGCCAAGTCACTCATCGTCGCCGTCAAGGCGCCGCTCGCCGAGGTCAAGTCCACGCAGGAAAAGGTGCTCGAGCAAAACGCCGACTACCTGTCGCGTGGAGCATTGAAGCAGCTTGAGGACCGCAACAAGCGCGAACTCAACGCGCGCGAGCGTTCGGGTATCATGGAAGCGCTGGCGAGCGCGCGGACGCTCATGCGCGACGTGCTGCTGACGCTTCAGGACGAGGCAGCCGACGTGGTGAACGAAGACGTGCGCGACACGATCGGTCGGCTTGCCGCCGCGACCAATGTTGCGGGTGCCACCCGGGCGCTCGAGGCAGTCGCGACCGCCGAGCGCAACATCGCCAGAAACGTTACTCCCCAGCTGGCCATCGAGGTCATGCTGTTCGATATCAGGAAGGCACTGAAATGCCGTTAGTCGTACCCGTTAAGTTTACCTACGCCTCGCGCGACCTGTGGTTCGATCCGCAGGATCTGGATATCCTCGAGGCCGATTATGCCATTTGCTCCACCGAGCGCGGAACCGAGATCGGCCTGGTCACGGCCGATCCCTTTGAGGTGCCGCAAGACGAGATTGGCCAGCCGCTCAAGCCCGTGCTGCGCGTGGCGAGCGACATCGACCTGCAGCTTGCCGACGACCTGGCCATCCAAGGCGACGAGGCCATGGTCGACTTCCGCCGCCTGGTCAAGGAGCTCGACCTCGAGATGAAGCCGGTTGGCGTCGAGTACCTGTTTGGCGGCGAGAAGGCCGTGTTCTACTTTGCGGCCGAGGAGCGCGTCGATTTTCGCCAGCTCGTCAAGGATCTGTCCTCGACGCTGCACATTCGCGTCGACATGCGCCAGATCGGCGTGCGCGACGAGACCCGCCTGGTGGGCGGCTATGCCCAGTGCGGACAGGAGCTCTGCTGTACGCGCTTTGGCGGACAGTTTGAGCCCGTCTCGATTCGCATGGCAAAAGAGCAAGACCTGCCGCTCAACTCGTCCAAAATCAGCGGCGTTTGCGGCCGCCTGATGTGCTGCCTGCGCTACGAGTTCGAGGCGTACAAGGACTTTAAGAGCCGTGCGCCCAAAAAGAAGACGCTCATCGATACGCCGCTCGGCAAGGCGCGTATTCAGGAATATGACACGCCGCGCGAGCAGCTGGTGCTGCGCCTGGAGAACGGCAAAGTCTTTAAGGTCAACCTGGCCGATATGACGTGCTCGGAGGGCTGCAAAAAGAAGGCCGCCGAGCAGGGTTGTAACTGCCGCCCCGATTGCGTGACGCGCGACGTGCTCGAGCGTATCGAGTCGCCCGAGATGCGCTTGGCGCTCATGGAGCTCGATCGCGAAAACGGCATCGACGTGGGCGATGGCCTGTCGAGTGCCGACCGTCTGGCCGGCACGTCGATGCCCAAGCGCCGTCGTCGCGATGTCGCGTCCGGTGCTCGCGCCGGTCAGGGCCAGGGCGAGGGCCGTGGCCGCGGAAAGGGCCGCGGCAAGGCCGAGGCACCCGAGGCCGAGGAGGCCGCCGGTGCCCGTCGCCGCCGCAAGCGCGCGGGCTCGGGCGATGCTACCGAGGCTGCAGCCGCGGGCAAGAACGCCTCTCGCGAGCGTGAGGCTCAGCAGCCCCAGCAGCAGAATCGCGGCGGTGGCATGAACCCCACACGTCGCCGCCGCCGTCATCTGTCGAGCGAGGAGCGCGAGGACGCCTTCCGCGCCGCAGCTGCTCGCGAGGCTGGTGCCGCCCCCAAGGGTGCCTCGGCCTCCGATGCGCCTGTCGACAAGGGCGGCAAGCCGCGTGGTGAGGAGGAGCGCGCGCCGCGTCCGCGCCGTCGCCATTCCTCGGGCGCGCAACAGAAGCCCTCAGTGCCCTCCGTGGCCGATCAGGTCTCGGATGGCGAGGTCAAGGTCACGCGCCGTCGTCCCGGAGATGGCGGGGGAGCGGCTGCCAAGGCTTCGCGTGGCGCCGCTCGCGACGAGCGCGAGCCGCGCGAGGATCGCGGTGGCGAGGGCTCGGCCGATCAGGGTCAAAAGCGCCGTCGCCGTCGCCGTTCCCGCAAGCCGCGCCAGGATGGTGGCGAGGGCTCGACCCCGTCTTCGTCCGCACCACAACCGCCCGCCGGCGAATAACGCCCGCGAGCGGATTTAGCCCGCCTTGCCCCGAGCACATCGGGGTATCATAGCGCTGAATCAACAACCCTCCCTGCGACCGAATGTAGGGAGGGTTGTGTCTTGAAGAGCCATCTGAACATATTGAGCCGTCTGCAGGGTGCCGGTGCCCTACCGTTTGCGGACGAATTGCTACCGTTTGCCGAGCGGGTGGCACGCGAGGCACTCGAGGCATTGTCGCCAACACGATGTGCCGGCTGCGAGCGCGCCGGTGCGCTTATTTGCCAAGACTGCCTGGCCGCGCTCACGCTCATCGACCCACGTCATAGCTGTACCCGATGCGGCGCCCCGTTTGGGGATTTGCTGTGCACTGAGTGTTCGGTCGAGGGCACGTCCTCGGCAATGGCGGAGGCGCTCGACCGCTGCCTGGCGTGCGCCGTCTATGCGCATCCGCTGCCGCGCATCATTAAAGCGTACAAGGATGCGGGTGAGCGACGTCTGGCTCCGTATCTGGCGGAGCTGCTCTACGATACCGCCCTGCATGCCCAGGTCGTAGCGCCCGATCGCTACGGAGGTGTGCTGTCCGGTGCGGATGCGGTGGTGTTTGTGCCTGCGACGGCGGCAGCGTTTCGGCGGCGTGGTTTTGATCATATGGAGGCTATTGCGCGTCCATTTTGCGAGCTGTCGGGTGTTCCCCTGCTCGATGCTCTCGTCAAGTACGGGCATGGCGACCAGCGCGAACTCGGTCGTGAGGAGCGCCGCGAGCGTGCCCAAGGCATGTACGAGACGGTTGAGGACGTGCACGGCCGCCGCCTGCTGCTTATCGATGACGTTATCACCACGGGCGCGACGATGACCGCGGCTTCGGCGGAACTCAAGCGCGCCGGCGCCGCAGCAGTCGATGGCCTCGCTATCGCACGCGTTTGGTAGGGGTGGTTTTGTGGCAGTAAAGATTGAGCGGTGCAACGAGCCGACAGGCGAACAGCTAGCGGCTTCCGTAATCCTAACAGGCGCCTCGGCGCTACGCATGATGCGCGCCGAGCGCCGACAAATGGGTTACATCAGCTGGAAGGACCTCGATCCCGATGAAGAGCGCCGTGTGCTGCGCACGTCGTCGCCCTCGACCGAGGACATCTATCTTCCCGACTTGGTGCGGATTGGGGCCGCAAGCAGCGAGGTGCAAGAGGATCTGTGCTTGCTGGTAGGGTCTGCAGCGCAGCGCCGCCGCATTCTTGGCGTGAGCTGGTCCGTATGCTCCGGGTTGCCCGCCGGCTCGATTCTAGAGGTGGAACCGGGGGTGTACAGTCTATCTCCCGAGGCCCTTTGTGTTGCCGTTGCGCGCGAGGTCGGCTGCATCCAGGCATTTGCCCTGGCTCAGGAGCTGTGCTCTAAGATTTCGCTGAGTGACCGCGGGAAGTATCTGCCTCCCTACACCTCGCCTGTTACGAATAAACTTGCAAAGGACAAGGACCAGCCAGCAGATGTGGGCTACTTTGAGGTTGAGCCGGTGCTGACGCCCGATCGTCTGGCAGATTACCTCGCGGTATGCAAGGGGAACGCGGCCAAGCAGCTGCAGCGTCTGTGTCCCTATCTTTCGGAAAACCTGCGCTCACCCATGGAGTGCATCATGCTCGCCCTGTTTTCGCTTCCGTTTTCCTATGGCGGGTTTGCCTGCGGACCTTTTAAGACCGACTACAAGATTGAGTTCGATGACCGTGCGCAGGCAATCTCGGGGATGTCCCATGCAGTTTGCGATGCGTATCAAGAAGCAGCCCGGTTTGACCTGGAATACAACGGTGAGCTGGGCCATTCATCCCGGAGGGGACGTATCCATGATGAAAAGCGCAACACGGGCTTGATTACTATGGGAATCGAGGTCGCGACGGTCAACAACGAAATGCTCTGTGACATGGAAGCGATGGAAGCACTCGCATGGCGCATGCACCAGCGTATGCGAAAGCGGTACCGGAATCGTGTCGATGCCCGCAGGAAGAGGCAAGAGGCGTTGCTTAACACGCTGCGGGCGTGTTTTGGGCTTAAGCCGGTCTAATTCGCGTCGAAAATAGAGGGTTAATCGTATGCCCTGGCCAAAATATGGCAAATATGAGTACTGTCTCTAAATCAGTAACAGCAAAATCAAGGAATTCAGGACTCGGAGGCGGCGTAAAGTAAGAAGATAATAAACAAATGTAGAATAACTAAGCATCAGGTTGGCGACTCTGAGCGCAAAATCTGTCCGAAAGGCCAAAATTGCCTGTTACTAAATTGGTGACAGTACTCATATTGGCCATATTTTGGCCAGGGCACCCTGAGACGGGTGCCCCGGAGCTCCCCGCAGGGGAGCTCCGGGCTTCACGGGGCCACGAACGGCCCGCTTCGACCTGCGAAATCTGTACTCGCGATGCGAATGACGCCCCTAACCTTAAACTTTAGCTTGAACTTAGCTATAATGCGCTTCGTTCCTACCAGGCTGTGGTTGCGGACGGACGAAATGCCCGTCCTAGTCCAAGACAGACGCGGTCAAAGGGATCCACGTAAGCGACCGCGTGCGCGCGGCGCGATCATGGCGCGTCCTAGATGTAAGCCGCACCGTCCGTTCTACTTTCTTTGGGGCAATACCGCCTCGCGGGCGAGCGGGTCAGTCGTGAAGGTGGCTGCGGCCTCCCGAGCAAACACCCCGGTGCGCAAGTGTGGGGTCAAATACCAGGTCAGCTGGTGGGAACAACCTGATATTCCGCGCAACGCACGGATCGTATACGACACAGAAGGCAGGGTAGTGGACATGGTGAGGGGCAGCTTGATGCACGCGGCTCGGTTAGGTGCTGGGACCGCAGCGGTCATCGCCGTTTTGGGCCTGAGCGGATGCGCGTTCAACCCGCTGTCTACGTTCACGACTCCCACGATTGACCAGATCGAGCACGAGACCGTCACGCCGGCGGTGGCGGACGATGCCCTGGTCACTCCCGGAACCCTGACGGTCGCC
>URTW01000047.1 GCA_900550815.1 uncultured Collinsella sp. | reverse complement strand
TTTGCGTGCGGAACTCGCGACAAACTTCATGCCTCCGGTCCGCCCCGGGAGCCAGGTTGACTAACTAGGGCCCGGAATTCAGAGAAGTCAGTGCAGCAAAATGGCGATGCGGATGGAATGCACAAGATAGGGGCACGTTGTTGGGACGCGCTCTTTTAAGTTGCGGTGGAATAGTTCCTGTTTTTGGGCTTGAAGGCCGAGTTAGGGACTATTTCACCGCAACTGAGGTGTGGATGTGGGGTTAGCGCTCGTAAATCAAGTTGCCTGCCAGGTAGGTGGCCTGAACTTTTGTGGCCTGGAGCTCTTGGGGGTCAACGGTGAGCGGGTTTTGGTCCAGGACTACCAGATCGGCGTATTTGCCGGGCTCCAAGCTGCCGAGGTTTTGCTCGTCGCCCGCTGCGTACGCGCTGCCCAGGGTGTAGTTGCGCAGGGCTGTTGCTGCATCGATGCGCTCGCTCGGCAGCCAGCCGCCCTCGGGCCAGTGGCTTTTGGGGTCCTGGCGCGTGATAGCCGTGTAGAGCACGTTCATGCTGGTATCAGCTGTGATAGGGCTGTCGGTACCGAAGGCTTGGCGAATGCCGCGCTGCTTATAGGTCGCAAACGGCCACATGATGCGGCTGCGCTCCAGGCCCAGATCGCGCTCCGGTCCACCCGGGACGAGTGTAACGTGACAGGGCTGGCTCGAGGCAACGACGTTAAGCTTGCGTAGACGATCGATGTCCTCGGGCAAGAGGTTCTCCAGATGCTCGAGCGTGTTATGACTGTGCTGGGGCAGGCCATACAGTTCGGCGGCCTCCTCAAAGATATCGAGCGCGGCATGGATGGCACCGTCGCCGATGACGTGGATGCGCACGGTGTGACCGCGCTCCGCGGCAGCGAGGACCAGTTTGCGCATACGCTCGGCCGGAACCGTCAGACGGCCCTGGTCGCCCGGGAAGCGCGGGTTGGTATAGGGCTCGGTGAGATAGGCCGTGTGTTCGCTCGACACGCCGTCGAAGAACTGCTTAAAGCCTGGCGCCGAAAGCAGCGCGTTGTTCGCGTAACGTACCTGCAGCTCTTCCAAGCGCGATTGGTCATCCAGCAGCGTGGGAAACAAATGGGCTCGGATGCCCAACTTGCCGGCTGCCTGCAGTTTGTCGTAGACGTCGTCGCGGATAAAATCGCAGCCCGGCATGGGCATGAGCGACATATCGCAGATCGAGGTGATGCCCTGCTCGGCCATACGCCTCATTTGATCGGCGTAAGCGCTTGCGATGCGATCCTCCCCCAGCCACTCAAGGCAGCGCGGTAGCAGCTGCATGGCAGCCGCCTCGTGAGCAATGCCCGTGAGCTCGCCGTTTGCGTCCTTGTCGTAGCTGCCGCCCGCCGGCGGCTCGCTGTCGCGCGTGACGCCGAGCGCCTCGAGTGCACGGCTGTTGAGCCAAAGCGTGTGCCCGTCGCCCGAATACATAACGCAGGGACGATCGGGGAATGCCGCATCGAGCGACGCCTTGGTAGGATGTTCGGGCGGGTCCCAACGGTAATCGCGCCAGCCCTGCGTCACAACCCAAGCGTCGTCGGGCAGGTCCTGGGAAAACTCGAGCGCACGTTGCACCAGCGCTGCCTCGGACGTGCCCATATCCATGAGCATGTACGGCGAGGAACCGACCGAGGTATGGAAGAAGTGCAGATGAGCGTCATGGAAACCGGGGCAGACAAACTGCTCGCCGCAGTCGATAACCGGCGTGGCGGCAGGCGCGGCGGCAATCACGTCATCGGGCGCACCGACTGCGACGATACGGTCGCCTGCGATGGCAATCGCCAGCTCGCGGGTGGTATCGATGCCGTCTTGCGCGGTAAAGACGTTCTTGGAGCGGATAATCCGATCGATATGTTGCATGGGCATCCCCATCTCTGGCAGGAAATTCAACACCCCCGAGTGTACTCCCCCGCCCTTGTAACAAAACCCCAAGCGGCAAACGGCAACTTTACCAGCCCTAGCGGCAGGTGGCATACTGGAGAGAGCCTGTACGATTTTGCGATCAACCCAGCAAGGAGCAAATCGACCATGACGAAGACCAAGGCACAGCAGATTATGGCGGCGACCGAGGCTCGCGCGGCTGACGACGTCACCGCGGCCATCCAAGATATCGCAACCGAGTTTGAACCATATATCATCAAGCAGCGCCGGCACTTCCATAAGCACCCGGAGCTGAGCCTCGCCGAGGAGCGCACGACCTCCGACATCGCCAACCAGCTCGACGCCATGAATATCCCCTACGAGCGTCCCCTTAAGACGGGCCTGGTGGCAACGCTTCGCGGCACCGCGCCCGACGCCTATCGCGAGGACGGCACGCCACGCCGCCGCATCCTGCTGCGCGCCGATATCGACGCCCTGCCCGTTACCGAGCAGACTGGCGAGGAGTTCGCCAGCGTCAACGAGGGCTGTATGCACGCCTGCGGCCACGACTGCCATATCGCCATGATGCTCGGCACGCTGCAAATCCTGCGCCATATGACCGACGACATCCACGGCGAGGTCCGCATCGTCTTCCAGCCCAGCGAGGAAAACGGCCAGGGCGCCAAGCTCATGATCGGCACGGATGTGCTCGACGGCGTCGATGGCGCCTACGCCGCGCACATCTGGAGCGAGGTCGACGCCGGCACCGTGAGCTGCGAGCCCGGACCGCGCATGGCCAATACCGACTGGTTCCGTATCGACGTACGCGGCACCTCGTGCCACGGCGCCATGCCCCAGCGCGGTCACGCCGCCGTTATGGTGGCCGCAGAGATCGTCAACGCCCTGCAGACCATCGTCTCGCGCGAGATCAGCCCCTACGAGCCGGCTGTCATCACCGTCGGCGAGCTGCACGGCGGCACCGCACGCAACGTTATCGCCGGCACGGCCTACCTCGCCGGCACGGTGCGCACCTACGGCGATTCGACCCACGAGGAAATGCCGGAGCTCATGCGCCGCATCGTGGAGCATACCGCGGCCGCCTTGGGCGCCGAGGCAGAGCTCACCGACTACACCATCGCCAACTACAAGGTCGAAAACGACGCGGCCTCGAGCGAGCGCTGCCGTCAGGCTGTAATTAAGTGTCTGGGCCCCGCCGGCCAAGGCCATTATCGCGGCACGCTTTCGGGCGAGGATTTTTCGGAGTACCTGCGTCGCGTACCGGGCGTGCTCGCCTTTGTAGGTACGCGCAACCCCAAGATTGGCGCCACGTACGCCCAGCATTCCTGCTTCTACAAGATCGACGAGACCGTGCTGGCAAAGGGCTCCATGGTGGCCGCCCAGTATGCTATCGACTTTTTGGCCGAGCCCACGCAAGAGGAGCTCGACGGCCCCGCGATTACCGCGGTCGCCGAAACCAACCCCGATCTGGCCGCCAAGTTGCGCTCTGCCAAGGCGACGACCGCCGAGGCTCGCGACGCCATCCATGATGCCCGAACGGCTCGCCATGCCGCGATCAAGGGCATCCACGACGCACGCGCCGCTGCACGCCGCGAGGAGAAGCACGACGAGTAGTCGATTCGCTGGCATCTCGCAGTCATAGCCACATCGCGATGTCAAAGCGGGGGCGGACGTTTCGACACGTCCGCCCCCGCTCATTCTTCAAGCGCTATTTCTACTATTTCTACCCCGTCCCCAAATGGCAGACGGCATGGCTACTCGTCCTGAGGTTCCTCGTCGGAGCTTGGCTCGGACGCCGACTCAGGTGCAGGTGCCGGCTCAGGCTCAGGCGCAGGCTCGGGCTCAGATGCCGTCTCAGCCTCGGGCGCCGGTTCAGGCTCGGGCGCCGGCTCAGGCTCGGTCGCGGGAGCGGGTGCAGGTGCCGGCGAAGCATCCGGAGCACCGTAACCCGAAGGAGCGGACTTCTTCTCGAAGGGCAACACAAAAGTCAGGACGTCGTCCTTATCCTCATCGGCCCACTCGCTTGCATAGCGTGCGGCCCAATAGCCAACGGCACGGTGCTTGAGCATCTTGCCAAAGACCGTAAGAAATACGGTGACGAAAGCGACCAGCACCAAGAACAGCGCGAGCGTGACGCCACCGCCGGTAACGATTGCCTCAATACCCGTAGGACGATAGTAGTAGCTATACATACCGACAGAGGCAATGGCGCCAAAGACGACCGTCAAGATCCATGTGACAACATTGGCGACCAGGCCCGTCAAAAACTCGGGAAGGAACGAAGCACAGAACAGCTTGGTCTTGTTGTGCTTAAAGGCCGCCCAGACCTTATCGAGCGAAAACGCGCTCTCGACGCGCCCGGTCACCGCAAAGTGCATCACGGCAATGTCGGCGAACATCTTAAAGAAGACACCCAGAATCGCCGAGACAATTAGCGCCAGGACAAGCAGGCCAAGCGAACCGAACAGCGCAGCCTCGAGCGCATAAGAGCCGTAATAAGAATACGAGCCCGCGGCGCCAATTACCACGCCCTCCACCAGCGAAAGCACTACACCGATAACGGGAATGGCAGCGATAACCTCGAGCACGACCGAAATAACGCTCGAAAAGACTCCAAGGCCAAACGATGTGGAACGCATCAACGGACGATCCATGCCGTCATCGACCTTGAGCGAAAGATCACGGCCCCACTCAATACCAAAGCCGGAACCGCACACGCTCGCAATGCAAGCTGCCAAAAAGCCGATGGCAGCCGCAATGCCGCCAATAACGGGAATAAACAACACGAGCACCGACACAACGCAAATCAGCGCCGGCAAAAACGCGATTTGGCATACACGCTGAAGCACGCCCGGAGTCTTAGTCATATCTTGGAACGCCTGAGCCACACAGCCCTTTGGCGCATTCGCCACGGGCGGTTGCGGAACAAACTGCTGGGGCTGAGGCTGTCCCTGGGGAGCGGGGCCAGCGGCACCGGCATTAGGAGCACCACACACGCCGCAGAACTTGTCGTTATCGCCCATGGGGGCGCCACACTGCGAGCAGAACATCGAAATCATCCCTTCGTATCTAGAGCGAATCACCTGGATCGCAAACGATGTCTTTGGCATCATTATCACCCAATGTGAGGACAAATACTCTTAGATGACGTATTTGCAACGCGCGAGGCGCTTTTCGATTGTTTGATGAGTGTGTCCGCGCTAGTTCGTGCCGCGGAAGCCCTTGCCGACGATCTCGGAGCTGTCGACGATCGTGATAAAGGCACCCGGATCGACTTCGCGCGCATAGCGGCGCAGTTGCACGGCCTCGCGACGGCTCAGCACGCTCATGATCACCGTCACACACTTGCCCGAGAAGGCACCGTAGCCCCGGCTGATGGTCGCCGTGCGGTTGAGATGCTTGACGATAAACTCCTCGACCTTAAGGGGCTCGGAGCAAATGACCGTGCAGACTTTGCGCAGGTGAATGCTCTCAATGGCTTTGTCGACCACAAGCGTCTTGGCAAACAGGCCGAGCACGCAATACAGACCGACACGCGGGCCATACAAAAAGGCCGCGATGGTCACGATGCCGATATCGACCAGTAGCAGGGCGCGGCCAATCTCGAGCGTGGTGCGGCGTTTGAGGATCATAGCGAGAATGTCCGTGCCACCCGTCGAGGCGCCGATGTCAAAGACGATGGCACTGCCGAGCGCCGGCAAGATGACGGCAAAGCACAGGTCGAGCCACATATCACCCGTCAGAGAGACATCGGTCGGAATAAAGAGCTCAAACAGCGAAACATAGGCGGACAACGCAAACGAGGCGAAGACGCTCCACAGAATTGCCTTGCGTTCCAAAAAGATAAAGCCCAAGACGACGAGAACCGCGTTGATAATCCACATAAAGACGCCGACGGGCAGGGTCGGGAACAGCGTGGACAGAATGACCGACACGCCCGAGGTGCCGCCAAAAGCAAAGTGATTAGGGGTTTTAAACGCAACGATGGCGAAGGCCGTAAGAATCAGGCCCAAATTGAGCTCGGCAAAAAAGCGCGGGAAGCCCGGCTCCTGGCTGCGCTTTTGACCGGCACGCTCGCCGCGCTCGATATCGGTGCGATCAACCACGCGCTCCATCGGCACCACGGGAGGACGATGCATCTCCTCGGCAGCACGCGATGCCGCCTCTGCCGCGGCGGCCTCAATCGCCCATGCCTTGCTTTCTGTTTCGTGCTCGTCGGCCATTACGGCAACCCCTCGTTAACAATTTGGAAACAATGCGCCCATTAGGGTAACGCGGAACGCGATGATTGCAACCCCTAGTTAGACGAGCGGTATGCCTACATCGGGGGGCATACAAATAACGGCCGGCCACGCTTTTGCTTGCGCGGTCGGCCGTTTAACGTTTTCGCAGATAAAACCTGCCAAAACAAACCTGTCCCTTTTTGGAAGGTTACTCGTGCTGGCTGGTGCGGTGCTCGTACTCCTCGGGGGTGATGACGTCCTCGATGCGCAGGTTGACGCCCGCCACCTCAAGGCCGGTCATCGCGGCAAGGCGCTCGGTGGCACGTGCCTTGACATCGTCGAAGATCGCGGGCGCATAGGCACCGTACTCGATAATGACGGAGATGTTGACGACCACGCGATTGTCATCGGTGACCTCGACCGTCACGCCCTTGGTCAGATTCTCGGCACCAAACTGCTCCTGCACAAAGTGCATGAGGTTACCCTTCATGCCCAGAACGTGCGGAACCTCGCGGGTGGCCATGGCAACGATCTTCTCGATCACGCCGTTGGAATAGGTCAGCGAGTCCTCGGACTCGTCCGCCTCCTCGTCGTCCTCATCAGCATCGGACTCGGCCTCGACGAGCGCCTCATCCTCGAGCGTCACATCCTCGGCTTCGGCGACGGCCGCCTCGTTCTCCACGAGCTCGGTATCGGCTACATCGACCTTCGTATTAAAAGCCATGGTTCCTCCTTATGCCTGCCGCGGATGCGACAGTCGAATACGTATTAGCGGCCGCTAAACAGACGGCCGAAGAAGTTGACGATCCCGTTCTCGCCATCACGAATCTGGCCAATTACGGCGCCTATCAGCACGAAGAATGCGATGACAAGCGTGTCCCAGAGGCCGAGCGTGAGCACCAACACGGCGAGGATAAAGCCAGCGACGGCGCCGAGCGTGGTGTTGGGATGACGCACAGCATAGCTCCAGATGGCAGCGCCCGTACCCTTGATGAGACCCATAGCCTCGTCAAAATCCGCGGCTGCCGCGTCTTGTAACTCGGTTGCCTCTGCTTTGGAATCAACAGGTTCGCTCGCCGGTGTGGCGCTCTGGTCAATCGTCAGGCGCGGCGTACGAGCGGTCTTATCTTGATTGGTATCACTCACCGGAAACCTCCACGGTCTGGACGGTAGTCTTGGACGGCAAAAAACGGACGCGCGTGGTCGTACCCGGCGTGCCGAGCATGGTGTCGCAAGCTTCCTCGATGCGCTGCTGCATCGCGGTAGCCAGAGATGCCACGTCCTTATCGTCAAGCGCGATAGCCTCGACCTTAAAACGGACGTGCGAATCGTCGGAACCTTGGACGCGGGCCTCGACATGCTCGACCATCACGCGGTCGTCGCGCTCGGCAGCAGCCCTGGCGCACGAAGAAAGCGCCGCGAGCGTGATCTCGATATTGCGCTCCCCCGCCGGATGCACGCAGGACGGCTCGCGACGAGCAAACATCAGGCGGAAGAAGCTTACCAGCACGCCAATCGCCACAACTCCGCCGCATGCCGTCACGACAATGCGCGGCATGGGGTCGCGCATCAGCAGCATAAAGCGATACGTATACGGCCCCCAAAACTGGCAGACAAGCGTACCCAGCGCCACGATGGTAGCGGCAAGGTACACGATCGCTAGGGCTCGTTTGAGTACGCGCACGCAGCGCTCCCTTCAAATCTCGGCTCTCGAAATGCAAAACGGTTCGCATCATTATAAAAGAGCCGGGTCCGGTGCTCTACGCACGCGGATCCGGCTCATCTATTCCACGAGGCTTGCATGCTCGCTTCATTATGCCCAGATATGCACGGCTTAACCCGTGCGGGCGCTACTCCTCCTCGAGGGCAGCGATGACCTCGTCGGTCATGTCCATGGTGCTGTAAACATCCTGGACGTCGTCGAGCTCCTCAAGACGGTCGATGAGGCGCTGGACCTTCTTGGCGTCGGTACCGGAAACCTCGGTCGGGGTGGTCGGGACCATGGTGGTCTCGGAGCCCTTGACCTGGACGCCCTGCTCCTCGAGCGCCTTGGAAACAGCCATGACGTCGTTAGCAGCGGTCCAGACGATCCACTCCTCGCCGGCGTCCTCGTAGTCCTCGCCACCGGCCTCGGCGATGGCCATCATGAACTCATCCTCGTCACCGGCAGCACCGTTGGCGATCATGGTCTCCTTCTTGGCGTTCTCGTCCAGGATCTCCTTGGCGACGACGATCTGGCCCTTGCGCTCAAACTGGAAGGCGACGGAGCCCGAGGTGCCCAGGTTACCACCAGCGTGGGAGAAGGCGGAACGGACATCAGCGGCGGTACGGTTGCGGTTGTCGGTCAGGCAGTCGACGTAGACGGCGACACCGGCGGGACCGTAGCCCTCGTACACGATGTTCTCGTAGACGGCGGCATCGGCACCCGAACCGAAGGCCTTGTCGATAGCGGACTTGATCTTGTCCTTGGGCATGGACTGAGCCTTGGCCTTAGCAACGGCAGCGGCGAGGCTGGCGTTGTTCTCGGGCAGCGGGTCGCCGCCGAGACGGGCAGCAACGGTGATGTTGCGGCTCAGCTTGGAGAAGAGGGCGGAACGCTTGGCGTCCTGCGCGCCCTTACGATGCTTGGTTGTGGCCCACTTAGAGTGTCCGGACATACGTGTCTCCTATCGGTTTCGACCTAAAGCCCAGCGCAGATGCTCGGGCAATATAAACAAACGTCGTTATGATATACCTACTGGCCTGCGAGATAAACCCCAAAATGAAGGCGTCGTGATGATGGCCCCTTTGGTGCAAAGAAACCTGACCTCAATGCACCAAGTTAGAACCAGAGGAAGTCGCTGCGGGTGACGGTGGCGCCGATGGCGAAGGGCATGCAGGCGATGACCGGATACAGGTAGCGCATATAAGTCGAGCCGTTGCACGGGCCAATCAGGCACACGGCGAGCACGCCCAACAGCGGCACCCAGATCGCCAGCGCACGCCATGAATGACGACGCAGCAAGTAGACCACCACGGCGATCATGATCCACACATAGGTGGCCGAGCTCATGGTGAGCGAAATAAACGGGATGCGCTGCACCGCCACACGGTACAGATTGATCAGGTGGTCGCACCAGCGCACCATGTTGCTGTCAACCGGATGGAAGTCGAAGTACTTGAGGTTGTCGGGGCGCGCCATAATCTCGGCACTACGCGCTGTGCTGTAGACCCAGGCATCGCGCGCGCTCGGATAAAAATAACCATAGTAGTTATTGATAAGCGCCGAGATATAGCACTCGGGATCCTTCTTAAACATCTGAGCCCATACCTCAAAATAGGCATCGATGTCCT
The DNA here is from genome assembly GCA_900550815.1 of uncultured Collinsella sp. Lineage (GTDB taxonomy): Bacteria > Actinomycetota > Coriobacteriia > Coriobacteriales > Coriobacteriaceae > Collinsella. The sequence goes on along the minus strand of URTW01000047.1, from coordinate 2,088 downwards.
CCTGCGAGGCATACTCGTTAAAGCAGTTCTTGACGGCATCGGACTTGTCGGGGTTGTAGCGGCGGCCCAGGTTCTCGTACTTGAGCACACGGTCGATCACGGCACGCTCTTCGTCGGTCACCAAGCCGTCGCAAGGAGCCTCCACGATGGTGCCGTCCTCCTTAACCGTGGGGTTGACGCCCGAGTTGAGGCCGTCGTGCTTTTGGACGAAACGAGCCGTCTGCTGGAACGGAATCGAGAGGATTTCGCGCTTGGAACCAGGCGTGATGTCGTGCGCCGGCATAAAGACCTTGGTGAAGTACATATTAGAGGCAAGGCAGAGCGCGAGCACCGCGAGGACACCGCCCCAGTGGAAACGCGGGATGGCGCCTGAAGGCGCAGCACCAGTCTGCTTGGCTGCACGACGAGCCACATGCACGTCCCATACGCAAAACGCCGCCGCGATTACGCATGCCGCCAGGGGAAACACCAGGCCGCCGTTGCGCAGGAACGTGGAACCTATGGCGCCCAGAGCGAGCAGCAGCCAGTCGTGGCGCGCAAAGAGCACGGGGGTTTTCTCGCCCGCTCGCTCGACATTGGCATCACGACGGGGCAAGCCACATGCCACGAGCTTGACGGTCTGTACCAGCAGCACCAAGAACGCATCGGCAAAGAGCACGTCTTTGGTGAGCAACGCCGCGTAGTTAGAGAACATCGGCATAAACGCAAAGAACAGCAGGATCGCACCGCGAACCGGCAGGCTCACGCCCAGTTTGCGCAGCGACGAAATGGAATAGGCCATGCAGGCAGCCGTGATGACAAATTGAGCGCAGGTATAGATGATGAGGCCCGCGTTAGCGCTGTTGAACAGCGAAAGCCCCAGCTGAACGCACGAGCCGATAATGGCCGTGTGCACCACGGGATGATGCCCGTTGAGCAGCACGTTGGGGTTGAGTAGGCGCAGGTAGTCGCTCGTGCCGTTGGGATAGTTGAACCACTGGCGAATCTGCGCACCCGTATCTCCCATAAAAAGGCCAGGCAGCGAAGCGATGAGCGTGGGCGCCCAGGCGATCATAAGCACCAGGAAGGGCCCGGCAAAAGGATGGACCGAGAGCACGGCGTGAGTCACACGCCATACGCGGCCAAAGTGCGCCTCGGAAAACGGAATGCGCCGAGAGCTCAGCCAATCTAGACACTCAAAGGCAAGGTAGAAGGCAACGACCGCCAAGAGCATCCAGCCCGCGCCGCCAATCCAGGCGCAGATGATGCGGGCTTTGTCGCCAAGGACAATCTCGGCCGAGTCGGTGAGATCGTAGCTGCGGCCGAACACCATGCAGATGGCGATGAACAGCGACGGCAGAAGGTTCGATGGACGCCAGGTGTCGCCACGGCCAAAGATCACGTAGCGAAACGGCAAGGTGAGCAGGCAGGCAAGTGCAAGCAGCATGACCGCGTCGGTATGGCCGGCAAACGAGAGGAGCACCTCGTAGCACACGTACAGCATGCCCGAGGCTTTGGGGTCAATCGCCAAGACTGCGTTGCTCGACACCGGGGCGGGATCGATGGAAAACGCCGTGGTCGCCAACAGCACGAGCAAAAATGCGATGAGCGTCTGCTTGGCGGGGTAGCGCTTAAACCAGACGATGCGGGCAGCGTCGCGCGCAGCCGTTGTGGAGAGATCGGAATCCTTCACAGTCCAAAGAGCCTTTCTAGAAACCTGCCAAAAAGGGACAGGTTTATTTTGGCAGGTTTTATCTGGGGAAACGTTACGGTTCTGTCATCGTTGCCCAGCGAATCACCACAAAGGTGCCTGTCCCCTTTTTGGTAGTTAGGCTTCGAGGTAGATGAGCTGGCGGCGATTGCGATGTCGGGCGAATCTGATGAGCGCCAGGACCGCGATAACGAGCGGCAAACTCAGCAGCTGACCCATGGTGATAACGCCTCCCAGCAGATAACCCAGCTGGGCATCGGGCACGCGCACAAACTCAGTCAAAAAGCGGACGATGCCGTAGCCCATCACAAAGATGCCCATAAACGTGCCCTGGGGCAGCGGCGGTTTTTTGCGGCTGAGCACCTGCAGGATGCAGAAGAGCACGATACCCTCAAGAA
>URTW01000046.1 GCA_900550815.1 uncultured Collinsella sp. | reverse complement strand
CACCTGTAAATATTCTCTACCGACGCGGCTCAAATCTTTAACTAGGACAGCAGCGATTTCGCCTTTTCCAATGCCCTCAATCATGCGCTTCCAACTTGGGCGGTCAAAACTTCCCCCAGCCCAACCATCATCTGTGAAGTGGACGCAATTCGTAAAACCGTTGGCTTTCGCATAGTCCTCCAGCATTTTCTTTTGATTGATAATGCTGTTACTATCACCTGTGAGGTCATCGTCACGGCTCAATCTCTCATAAAGGGCGGTGATTTTACCGTTGCCTAATTTCTTGGGTTTCATGGGAACGCTCCTTTCTATGGGTGATTTCTTATGCCCCTTTCACAGCATTTATCTTCCGTGTACTGCTTCGGAGGTGTCGTGAAGTGTTCGGTGATGCTGGCAGATACACCATCCAGCATATCGCCCTCATGGACTTCGGGCAGGGACTTCATGGGATCATCCTTTTCCTTCGCCTTGAGAGATGCCTTGAACAGCTCTTCAACGGCTTTCCAGCCGTTTTGAACGACGGTCTTGCCCTTGGCTTTGAACTCGTAGCCCTCGCAGGAGAGCGTGATCTGCGTCTCTGCGTAGGTATGCTTCTCACCGGTTGCACACAGAAGGCGCATCCCGACAAGATTGAGGATTTTCTGTTCCGACTGAGGGAGCGCGGAAACATCCTGCTTTTCGAGCTGAACGGTCGGGAGAATGGCATGGTGATCCGTGACCTTGCTGTTGTCGGTTACGCGGGCAATGTCCGGAGTAACCGAAACGCCGGAGAAAGGCGGAAGCTGGCGGCAGACGATAGAAATGACCTGACGGGCAGTGTCCTCCATATCGTCCGTGATGAACTGACTGTCCGTGCGCGGATAAGTCAGGAGCTTCTTTTCGTATAGTGTTTGAACGAGATCGAGCGTCTGCTGGGCAGTGAAGCCGTAGTATCGGTTTGCCTCGCGCTGCAAGGTGGACTGATCATAGAGCTTTGGGGGATTGACCGTCTTCGTTTCCTGCTTGAGAGAAGAAACGACGGCTTGCTTTTTCTCGCAAGCCGCCGCAATCTTCTTTGCTTCCTCTTCGGTTTTGACCTTTTCCAGATCGGCAGTCAGATCGCCCTTGCCGACATGGACGTTGAAATACTTCTCCTTCTGGAACGTGGAGATTTTTCCGTCGCGCTCTACCAGCATTGCAAGAGTCGGCGTCTGGACACGCCCAACTACCAGCTTCTTGTGATAGAGCGTGGTGAAAAGGCGGGTGCCGTTGATGCCGACGATCCAGTCCGCCTTCGAGCGGCTGAGTGCTGCTTCATAGAGACGGTCATATTCCTTGCCGTCTCGGAGATGATTGAAGCCTTCGCGGATGGCGGAGTCCTCCAACGAGCTGATCCACAGACGCTTGAAGGGCTTGGTGCATCCGGCTTTGTTGTAGACCAGCCGGAAGATCAGCTCCCCCTCGCGTCCTGCATCGGTTGCACAGACCAGCTCGGTGACGCGATTGTCCTTCATGAGAGAGGACAGTACCTTGAACTGCTGTGCTTTGTCCTTCGTGACCTCAAACATCCAGTTTTCCGGAACAATGGGCAGATCGTCATACCGCCACTTAGCATACCGCTCATCATAGGAGCTGGCATCTGCCAGCTCCACCAGATGACCGAAGCACCACGAAACGATGTAATTGCCGCCCTCCATATAGCCGTCCTTTCGGGACGTTGCGCCCAGAACCTTTGCGATGGACTGGGCAACGCTGGGCTTTTCAGCAATGACTAAGATCAATCTTCATCACCATCCGTTTCGACATTCTCCGCAATCTGCGGCTCTTCATCCTCGTTGATGTACGGCTCTTCCTCGTAGCCTTCATCATCAAAGAAGTCCATATCTTCATCCTTGGGCTTTCTGCCCTTGACGAACTTGATGTAGTAATAGGCTGCACCCGCAGCACCGGCAAGAACGAAGATGACGAGGATCATGCCGATGTTGGATTTCTTTTCGGGTTTAGTGGCGGGAGCATCGGTTTCCGCATCCTTGTCCGGCTCAGGCGTAACGGGGGCTGCGCCGGTGCATTCGCTCATGTTGGTCTTGCAGACCGGGCAGGCGGTATTGACTTGACCGGCAGCGCACTTTTCCTTGCAGTTACAGGTGGTCAGAGCAGCCGCAGTGTCTTCATCCAGCAGCGCAAGCAGATCGCTTTCATCGACCATGTTCAGGAAGTACGTCTGATACTGTTCCTCATCCTCGTTGATGGGCGCATCGTAGTCGATGACAATGTAAAAGGTGTTGCCGCCGCTGGTTTCCACCGTGATGAACTGTTTGTTGGTTGCGGCATCGTAGAGCAGATCGCGGGTCACAAGGTTTCCATCCTCCGAAAAGCCCTCGCCCGGGGTAATGGTAGGCGCTGGCTCCGGGGCCGGAGTTTCTTCCACAACAGGCGGTTCCTCATTCCCGCCGTCCGAATAGGCATAGGCCGGGATTGCAAAGCCGCATAAAAGAACGGCGGAGCAAAGCCCCGCCGCCAACATACGAAAGTGTTTCATATTCAGTTTTCCTCCTTTTCTTCTTCGGACTTCGGGACACTTTGTCCCAAAGTACCTCCGTCCTTCAGCTTTTCAAACAGCAGCGGGAGCTCCGTAAGGGAAATGCTCATACCGCGCACAATGTCCACGATCTCGCTGTTTTCCGCCTCCAGCTTTTTCTGCTCCAGCTCCTTGAGCCGGGCCTGCTGTTCACTGATTTTGGCCTTGACCTTATCAATCTCGGCCTGAATTTTCATGCTTTTGGTAGTTGCCATTTCAAAACCTCCTGTCACGGTAAACGCCCGTAGGCGTAAAAATGAGATTGCCAGTAGCTTGTATTCAAATTTGCGTAGCCGATGGGATCTCCGCAATGCAGCATTTTTCCGTCACCGACATAAATCCCGCAATGACTCACGCCCGGCGTGTCATAGGTGCCTTTGAAGAACACCAGATCACCGGGTTTGGGAGAGCTGGTCGGCGTACAGATGTTATAGAGCCCCTGGGCTCCCAGCCTGCCCACATTCCAGCCGGAGTGATTGATGACCCACGAAACGTAGCCCGAGCAATCAAAGGAAGTGGCGGGAGAACTGCCGCCCCACACATAGGGATAGCCGATGTATTTCTGCGCCTCGGCAAGCATCGCGGCAAAGGTTTCATCGTCCAGATATTCTCCGGGCACTTCGTAATCACCGGGTTTCCCGGTAATGTACTTGTTCACATAGGGAGAATCCGGGAACAGATCGGGGCGGTTTCCCAGCGTTGCCATATAGATGGCATACCGGGAAAGCTGATCCTCGCCCATGACATACGCAGGCACATGGGATAAATCAAAGTTCTCCAGCGTGACCGTACAGATGTAATAGTCGTAAGGCACCTGATAGGTGTCCGTATGGGAGTTGCCGTCCGCGTCCGTCCATGTGTCGGGTTCCGTGCGGTAGCGGGTTTCCACCACGACATCCTCGGTCAAGATGTACTGGCGGTCAAAGAGCATCTGGAGCGTACCCTGCACCTCATCCAGAACGATGCTCCCGTCCACGCGAGGACCCGGCAAACCTGCCATCGCACGCAGCAACGTCGTCTTTCCATGCCCGTTCGGAGCGACGAGACCGTAGACCGTACCCGGGGCAAACTCAGCGTCCACCGAATCTACGAGCACCTTCTTTCCATAAGAGATCGTCAGCGTTTGAAGGCCAATCATCGAGATCATCCCCTTTCGATCTTTGGAACACTCAGGCGCACCATCAACGGAGATACGGCGCCCAAGACCACCAGCAGAGCGCCCGATGCGCCGACGACCTCTCCAAAAGGCATCGCGTTCGTCCCTCGCCCAAGGAACCCAATCGTCCCCACCTGGGAAGCGGGATCAAACGAGGCGAATGGAGCCAGCAGCGCGACGCCCATGCCCGCGCTTTCAACATGAGCGCTCAACGAACCCAACACCAGGAGAACCGCGCAAACCACTCCGGTGACAACGGGGTTGCGGCTAATCGCTGCTGTCAACGCAGCGACGACGGAAATCACGCCGTATGCCATGACCAGCAACGGAATACTGCACAACACCGCCTCCCCCACCATGGACGTTGTCGAAGCTTCCGCCCGAATGAGAGCGACGGGATACTCCGAACCACCCGCACCGGTCTTAATCAAGGACACAACCGCAGCGGGAACCATCGACACCAAAAGCAGCGCCAAGCCAAGCAGGAGAGACAGCGCAACAGCTGTCAGAAAACGCACATGCGCTGTTGCGGGGACTTGGAAAACCAGAAGGGAACGGCACCGCAGGTGGGTGCACGCAAGCGATGTGACAACCACGGGCAACAGCCAAAACAAGGAAGGAAGCGCTGCCTGGAGATACGAAAGGAGGATTAATGGGGGCATCTTCGTACTTAACTCGTAAACCTTGGGGTCCGGCAAGCTCGCGATCGACTCGAGCAGAAGGGCGCGCGCCTCCACACGAGAAGGAGTCTCCGGCTCGATTCCGATCGATTGCAGGAGGGTCGCATCTGCCGCGCCCAGCTCGCCTCGAGCGCGCTCGTACGTCGCAAGGCTTCGAAACCCCTCCGCAGGCGTGGGCGCGTACACGAAACCCGAAAGAGCATCTCGCATGCCTTCCAGGGCCGCTTTGCCCTCGACGTCCATATTCGCAGCGTCCTGCTCTAGATACCGATCTATTGAACGGAGCTCCCCATCCCTATACCGAACAGCGGAAACGTCACCAGCGTCAGGAAACACCTCGACCAGAGCCGGGGCCAGCATCGCCGTCGACATTGCAATCGCGCATACGGCGAGGGCAGGAGAATGCAGGAGCAGCTTCCCCATCGTTCTTACGTATGCAACGGCGGAGGCACAAGCGCTCGAACGGGCTGTCGGTCTCGATGCGGTGAAGGAACCTCTCTCAAGACAAATCGGGGACATCGGGCGCGCGCAGCCGCTCTTTCCAGCAACGCAAAGCAGGCTAATTGCCAGCGCCTCGATCCCGATTGCGCATACGAGGGTAATCGCGCCACGCTCGAAGCAAAGTCCAGGCAGATTCACTATCTGCGTTGTCGGGTACGGGCTATAGGCGCCGACGGTCAACTCAGTGTTCGCATACGTAAGGGGATTCAACAGGGCGAACTCACGTAAAGCGATGGATCTTCCGTAATACCCGGGAACCATCGTCGCCCCCATCAGGGCACATACGAACACGATTCCAAGCGTAGGGTTATTGGCAATCTTCACGGCAAGGTGAACGACAAGCGAGATGAACGCCGCCACCAAGAATTGCAAGATGGCCGTCTGTGCAAACACCAGCCAAGCCGGTTTGATAACCGGAGTCGCATATTGAACGTAGCCTATCGGATAGAACAGCGAGCCCGGGCCATTCTTCACAAGTGCGGCGATTATCCCTGGAAGATTGACGGCGAAGACGGCAAGCATCGCAAAAACACTCGCCCATACGCTCGATGCAACAAGCCCTCCCAGCGCACCCCTCGTTTGCTGTATCTCGAGCCTAGCGCGTCTGAGAAGTCGTGCGGCAAGGAACGAGACTGCAACTGCCGGTGCGGCCCATAGCAAGTACTCCTTCGATCCGTCATAAAAGGAGTACGCTCCATCCGACACCTGCAGAAACGGAAGCAGAGGAGAGAGCGGCGCCAAGACAAGACGCCCCGCGGCAAGAGGGTACAGAAGCGCGGGCATGCTTGATGAAGAGGTATAGACGCCCTCCTCCCCCGCATTCACAAGCGCATCCGCATAGGATGCTGACAATTCCTGCTCAACACGGGTTATTCCCGACTCGAGGTATTCAACCCGTCCATCGATGCCAGCCGCGCTCCTGAAGACGGGCAAAGCACAAAGAACCATCAACGCAACAACGGCAATACAGAGCGACCTGGAGGAGAGGAGCGACCTAAAGATTGCCTTCGAGATCTTGAGCATATTCATCGCCAACCTTAACCTCATCCAGTCGGAACAGAGGGGCCGAACAAAATGCTCGGCCCTTCCTCGCATCTAGTAGGTGCTATAGACAAATTGCCATTTATCAGTTGTGCCAAGAACACCACAGGAGCACATTGCAGCGAGGCGGGATTCCCTATGATGCGCGGATCGGCGATAGCCATTTCGGTAGGAGATCGTCTTGTAAGAGATGTTGAACATCGAGATGCTGTGCCCGCTTACGCCGCGAGGACAGCTGTAGCTCCAGTAGGTATCGACGACGTCGTCCGTATACCCGAGGGGCTCAACGAGGGCACACTGGCTGCTCTCCTGGGAAGGAGGCATCGGGGTATCCGCAAAAGCGGGGGCTCCCGGCAGCAACAGACAAAGAGCGAGGCCGAGGAAAACCAAGAGCTTACACGACTTAACAGTACTGAACATAATCCTCTCCAATCTAGAGGGGTTTCGGTTGCAGCATGCTGTGATTACTTGCCAGCAAAGTCAATTTAACATAAACTGTTAAAAAGTAACCTGAGTTTTTTAAATTCTTCGCTGGTTATTATGAGTTCCGACAATCGCACTCCCCGGCTTCATTCCTTCCGCATCGCATGTGCGATAGCCTCTGCGACCCTTTGCGCCACCGCCATCGCACAAGTGGCGTTCTCCTTAAAGCCAGCAATCGAAGTGCTCGACAACCCTGTAATTGCAGACTCCCCCGCGTATCCAGCCCTTGCGATCTCGACATTGGTCCCTGCCGTCATCGGTATCGCTACGACCATCCTCAGCGCCGTTCTCGTGTGGACGATCAAGAGCGGAGACCCCTTCAAGAAAGGGTCTGCGACATGCTTGAAGGTGCTCGGCATTCTCTTCGTTGTTCAAGCTGCCACCAGCCTCTACGCCGGCTCACTCAAAACCTCCGTTTCGATGTTTGGCGGCGAGGGGGCCGTTGGCGCCCAAGAGCTCGCTTCATCATTCGATTGGACCTCTCTGGTTCTCGGCATCGTCCTGTTCATGCTTTCCCAGCTCTTCTTGTACGCCCGAGAGCTGTACCTCGACTCCGACGAGATTGCGTAAGGAAACGCCATGCCCGTAATTGTTCGCCTCGACAAGATCATGGCCGAGCGAAAGATTTCCTCGAACGAACTTGCCGAAAGGATTGGAACCACGCCCGTGAACCTGTCCCGTATTAAAAAAGGGCATATTCGCGGCATTCGCTTCAACACACTCGAGCAGCTATGCCTCGCCCTTCGTTGCCAACCTGGAGACCTTCTCGAAGTCATGAGCGAAGAGGATGCCCGAAAGGAGTTCGGACTCGATTGGTCCGCCGAGGACTAGAGGGCGCGACGAGACTCGTCCCCGCGTTCAAGAGTCCATCGAGACGCTCCAGGCGTTCGGCTACGGCATCACCGAGCCGGACGACCGAAATATCGCCATACGCGACGTGAAGACGAACAGTTGGCTCTAGCTCACCGAGTACGCGGCAGTGCTGGGCCCATCCCAACTGAGGTCACGGTGGTCCGATAGGGGCGCCGCCCGCGGCATGCGCCGCGGAGCGGTATCCCCTACCGAAGGGCGGGGATGCCCTCCGCTTCCAGTTCGGAATCAGCCGTCGGAGGCGTTCGGCTGACTGCGGGAACGGCCTGTCCGCTCAATGTGTTCGGCTGAGATCGGAAATCAACCCAACACGAGCCGGACACGCGCCAGACGGCTCTTCCCCGTGCGGCCTTCCCCCTTACGCTCATGTTGCAGGCATGTAACGCCGCAGCGAGCGCGCCTTTTTTGCGCCAGACAGGTACAATGATGAACACTGTACCGTAGCGGAGCGCGCCCCGCGCGCCGCAATCACGCGAAAGGGTTTCCCATGGCCGAGATCTCGTCCTCCCGTATCGTCATCACCGTCCTTGGCAAGAACCGCCCCGGCATCGTCGCCGGCGTCACCCGTGTCCTAGGCGAGGCCAACGTCGACATCCGCGACATCACGCAGTCCATTATCGAGGACATCTTCACCATGACCATGCTGGCCGACACCGCCGAGTCCAAGCTCGACTTCGCCGAGCTGCAGAAGGCCCTGGCCGAGGCCGGCGAGCTTTCGGGCGTCAACGTGTCCATCCAGCGCGAGGACGTCTTTAACTTTATGTACCGCCTGTAGCGAACAAGCCGCTCGGGGCAGCTTGACGTCATATCGTCCAAGCGCGCGGCCCCCAAGCGGACCGGAGAGGAGCGCGTATGGCCTACGACGCCAAGAAAATCTACTACCGCTTCGACGATCACCTGAGCCGCCTGGTTCTGGATTACGAGGCGAGCCGTCAGATTTCGCCCGAAAGCGAAAACCTCTACCACGGCCTGCCGACCGCCCCGTACGACGAAGGCTTGTTCGTAGAGCACAACGTCAAGCGCGGCCTGCGCAATGCCGACGGCTCGGGCGTGGTCGCGGGCCTTACCCGCATCTCGGATGTGCACGGCTACAACAAGGTCGACGGCAAAGTCGTGCCCGATCAGGGCAAACTCACGCTTCGCGGCTACAGCATCGAGGACCTGGTCAACAACGCCCAGACCGAGGATCGCTACGGCTACGAAGAGGTCGCCTATCTGCTTATCACGGGCTCGCTGCCCACCAAAGAGGAACTCGACGGTTTTTGCGAACGCCTGGGTGCTTTTAGGCATCTGAGCGACGAATACGTCCGCGAGTTCCCCATGACCACGGTGTCGTCGAGCATCATGAATGTGCTTCAGCGCGCCGTGCTGCTGCTCTACGCCTTCGACGCCGAGCCCGACGCCATTACGCCCGAGCACGAAATCGACGTCGCTATCTCCATGCTCGCCCGTCTCCCCCGCATCGCCGCCTTCGCGCATATGGCCTCGGTCGCCAAGCGCCACGGCTCCGAGGTTCATGTACCGCACCCCACACCCGGTCTCTCCACCGCCGAGACCATCCTGCAGGTGTTGCGCGGCGGCATGGCATTCACCCGCGACGAGGCCATGCTGCTCGACGTGATGCTCATGCTGCATGCCGAGCACGGCGGCGGCAACAACTCCACGTTTGCCTGCCGCGTGCTGTCCTCCTCGGCCACCGACCCGTATTCCGCCTACGCCGCGGCTATCGGCTCGCTCAAGGGTCCGCGCCACGGCGGCGCCAACGCCAAGGTCGTGTCCATGCACGAGGACATCCGTGCGCATGTCTCCAACTGGGAGGACGAGGACGAGGTCGCAGCCTACCTAGGCAAGATCCTCGACAAGCAGGCCTTCGACGGCACGGGTCTCATCTACGGTATGGGCCACGCCGTCTATACGCTGAGCGACCCGCGTGCCGAGGTGTGCCGGCGTTACGCGCGCACGCTTGCCGCCAAGAAGGACCTGGGCGAGGAGTTCGCGCTCATCGAGCGCATCGAGCGCCTGGCACCGCAAGTGATGCGCGATCACGGCATGACCAAGCCCATCTGCGCCAACATCGACCTGTACACGGGCTTTATCTACAAGATGCTCGGCGTGCCCGAGACGCTCTTTACGCCGCTGTTCGCCGTCGCCCGCATGGCCGGCTGGTCGGCGCACCGCATGGAAGAGCTCTTCTGCGCACACCGCATCATCCGTCCCGCGTATCGCCCGGTTATCGAGCCGCTGGAGTATAAGCCGCTCGCCGATCGCTAGGACGCGGACCGTTATAGAACCCGAGCGTGGCCAGGGCATCACCGCCCTCGGCCACGCTTTTTATGCCAGTAGAAAGGATCGCAACGAATGATTGTGTTTTCCGATATGGATGGAACACAGCTGACGAGTGATAAGCAGATGAGCGACGCCACCTGGGCGATGCTCGACGAGCTTGCGCGCCGCGGTATTGAGTTTGTGCCTTGCACGGGGCGCCCGCTGTCGGGTATCTTTGAGCCCATCCTCGCCCACCCCGCCGTACACTACGCGGTCTGCGCCAACGGTGCCAGCGTCTGGCAGCTCGACGACGGTACGCCCACCGATACTTCACGCGCTACGCGCATTTTGAGCCGACCGCTCGACCGCGCCATCGCCCACCGCATCCATAGCATCGCCGCCGGCCACGATGTGACCTTCGATATCTTCGCGGACGGGCAGTGCTTCCTCCCCCGCTCGCTCTATACGCGCCTGGACGAATTCTGCGGCGGCGATCCCCACATCGCGGCTTCGCTCAAGCGCACACGAACGCCGATCGACATGGATATCGACAACAAGATCGACGAGGTCGAGACGCTCGAACGCATCGCCATGTACTGGCACGACCCGGCCGATCGCGACGCCATCGCAGCGGAGCTCGACACGCTCGGAGGCATTGAGGTCACGCGTTCGTACGCCATGAATATCGAGGTCATGGGCGAGGGCGCCACCAAGGGAACAGCCCTCACGTGGCTATGCGAGCACCTGGGCGAGCGTCTCGCCGACGCCTGGGGCTTCGGCGACAACATCAACGACATTCCCATGCTGCAGGCAGCAGGCCATGGCATGGCCATGATCAACGGCGAGCCCGAGGACCGCGACGCCGCCGACGCCATCACCGAATACGACAACGACCACGACGGCGTCGCCCGCACCATCATGGCCGCTCTCGCCTAGTCATTGGGGACGTTCTTAAACGACTAGTCGTTGGGGACACTCTTCGCGAAAAGCTGCAAGAACTGTCCCCCACTGCCGGCAGAACAAGAACGTCCCCATCTGTCGGATTAAGCGAGGCCCTCCAGCACGCGACGAAGCTCCTGCTGGACGGCGTGGTCGCGGTTACAACCCACCACGCGATCGGCCACCGCCTTGAGCGCGGGACGCGCGTTTTCCATCGCGCAGCCCGTGCCGACAAAGCGAATGATCTCGTAGTCGTTCATCGAGTCGCCAAACGCCATGACCTCGTCGCGTCCAACGTCGTAATGCTCCGCGAGCTGCGCGCTGCCCGAGGCCTTCGATACGCCGGGCTGCATGGCATCGATCCACGCGTTGCCCGAAGGCGCAAAAGTAAAGAGCTGACCGAGTTCGCGCTGTAGCACGTACGCACTGTCCATAACGGCACCGTCATCGCAAAAGATGCTCGCCTTGATGATATTTGCGCTGGGATCGGGCAGCTCCCAAATGCGCTCGGCATTGGGAAGGTCCTTATCGACCTCACGCACGAACTTGCACTCGTCATCGAGCAGGAAGGACTTGGTTCGGTCAAAGAGCGCAAGATGCAGATTGGGAAACGTCCTGACGGCTTGGGCGAGCCTTCGAATCGCCAGGTGCGAATACACCTCACGGTCTACCATCTTACCGTCGGCGTAGACCTGGGCGCCGTTAGCGGCGACAAAGTCCATCTTGTCGCGAACGGGCGCAAAGAACTCACACAGGCGATCGTAGCGACGACCTGACGATGCGGCGAAATGCACGCCATGCTCGTGTAGCGCCAGAATCAGTTCATAGGTCTCGGGAGGCACCTGGCCGTTTTCGTCAAGCAGTGTGCCGTCCATATCGGATGCAATCAGTTTAAACATAGAAAAGCTCCCTTCGGGCTTGTTGGAATCGAACGCGTATCCGATTCCAACGTACCCAAAGGGAGCTCAAATAAGACTCCGCGGGCGTAAACGTTACAACTAGTCGTTTAAGTGCGTCCCCGATGACTAGTCGGCGTAGGTGAAGGTCGTGACGTCGAACATGCACTAG
>URTW01000045.1 GCA_900550815.1 uncultured Collinsella sp. | reverse complement strand
GCGGCTGATCCGGTCCGACCGGGCCGCGCGGCAAGGAGATATATTGCCAGACCGGAGGGGCCCCGTGGGCGGGAATCCGGTACTCCATATTTTGTTCACAAATGAATAGATCCCTCAGTCGCATCACTGAGGTTAAAACTGAAGCATTGGCTTCTGATATTGGCGATGACCAGCTGGTTTATAGGTGTTAAGGCATCGGTCATCTCTGGAGCGCCACTTTACTCCAAAAGCATCAGCTATTTGTTTCCCGTCGGTAAAAGGCAGGTTTTGTTCGCCAAGCGTTCTTATATATAGAGAAGTTCGGGTTCGAACCCGTGTCGCGGCAACAAAAAAGCGACCAACCGGAGTCGATCGCTTTCTATTCTATGGTGGGCCGTCAGGGGTTCGAACCCTGGACCTTGGGATTAAAAGTCCCCTGCTCTGCCAGCTGAGCTAACGGCCCGCGGGTGGCATTGTACCACGGTCTGGGACTATTCCCAACTCCATTGGCCGTTCTGGAAAATCACAACTTCACGTCCATCAGGCGTAATGCCCGTAATATCGATGTCGTCCGTGCCGATCATAAAATCGACGTGCGTGCTCGAGACGTTAACGCCATGCTCCAGGAGCTCCTCCTTGGACATGTCATACCCACCCTCGATGCATTCGGGGAAACCGACACCTAGCGCGAGATGGCAGCTAGCGTTCTCGTCATAGAGCGTATCGTAGAACAGTACGCCACTTTCGCGGATCGGCGTGTTCTTGGAAATGAGCGCGACCTCTCCCAGGTGAGCAGCGCCCTCGTCAGTATCGATGATACTTGCGAGCGTTGCCTTGCCCACGCGGGCGTCGTAGTCCACCACGCGGCCGCCCTCGAACTTAATCCAAAAATCGTCGACTTTATTGCCGTGGTGGATGAGCGGCATGGCCGAGTACACGATACCGTCGGCGCGCATGCGATCGGGCGAGGTGAAGACTTCCTCGGTGGGAATGTTGGGGAAGAAGGGGTGTCCATCGGGCGTCTTGCCCTTGCCGCCGGCCCACTCGTGACCCTTCGTCATGCCAATCGTCAGATCGGTTCCATTTGCCGCGGTGTAATGCAGGTAGTCGAAACGATTGTCGTTCAGGAAACGCAAGTTCTTTTCGAATGCGGCGTCATGGAGTTCCCAGTCGCTCTCTGGGTCCTGGCCATCGGCGCGCGCGGTGTGCAGAATCGCATTCCACAGCTTATAGATTGCAACCTCATCAGCGTCTCCCGGGAACACCTCGTGCGCCCAAGCCACGACCGGAGCGCCGGCGATGCACCACGGATTGATGTTGTAATCCAGTCCACGGCGGAAAACTTTGCACTGCGTATTCCTCGCCTTGGATGCCGCGGCCGGCTTGGCTGGATCGATGCCCTTGAGGGCCGCAGGATCCGCACCCTCGATAAAGACAAAGCAGGCACCATCCTGGGCCAAGGAATCCAGCTGCATGCGCTTCCACTCGGGCGTCTGCTCAAAATAGCTTTTCTCGACATGCTCGTACGTGAGCCTCGTCACGGCATCATCGGCCCAAATGACCGTCACGTGGCCGGCGCCGGCAGCATAGGCCTCCGCGACCACCACGCGCGCAAACGGCGCGCACTCGACCGGAGACTGAACGACGACCTCCTGGCCGGGCTTGACGTTTACGCCCTTGCGGACGACCAGGCGCGCGTAGTTTTTAATCTTGGGCTCCAGGGCCTTCATGCCCTCCAGAGCCTCTTCGACCGTCAGGGCAGCTCGAATCATGTGCCACTCCATCTATCTATAGAACAGTAAAAAGGCGCGCCGCAAAAACGACGCGCCTTATATCTTAGCGATAAGTATGTATGCAAACGCTACTTCTTCTTGGAGTCCTTCTTGTCCTCCTCGGCAGCCGCGCGCTCAATAAGAGCGTTGAGCTTGTTCTCGGACATGCCCTCAGCCTGCGCGCGGTACATGTTGCGCAAGGGACGAATACGAGCGAAGTCATAGATAAAGTCGCCCAAAATGATGACGTAGGACAAAACAATGCCGACCATCTGGACAGGGCTGGACACCATGCCAGCGGGAGCGAAGTACAGCGAGGCCCAAATTGCCACGACGAGCACCATGCCAATGGCGAGCACAATCCACCAGATGCGACGGCGCTTGGTGTAGTCCTCGTCCTGCTTGAGGAGGATATTCGACACCGTATAGATGCGGTCCTCCTTGGCGCGCTGCTTAGCCTTGCGGGCGCGCTTCTCCTCTTTAGAGAGGCCCTCGAGGTTCTCGCCCTTCTCGAGCTCTTTGCGGCGTGCCTTAGACGAAGCCGGCACGACGCGAACGGAGCTCGCTGCTTGGCGGGCGGGCTTAGCAGATGCGGCAGACTTGCGCGCAACCCCGGTAACTTCGTGGGATTGCGTGCGCTTGTTCGTGGCGCTACGGGTACTCACTTATGCGTTCTCCTTCATGCTTGTGAACTGGGAGCCCGTGATGATCTGGAAGGCCTCGCGATAGCGCTCGGACGTGCCATCGATGACCTCGGCGGGCAGGTGCGGGGTCTCCCCCGTCATATCCCAGTTGGCCTTGAGCCAATTGCGGACGAATTGCTTGTCGTAGCTAGGCTGGATCTTGCCCTCCTCGTAGCTGGCAGCAGGCCAGAAACGGCTGGAGTCGGGCGTGAGGCACTCGTCAATCAGCGTGACCTTGCCATCTATGACACCAAACTCAAACTTAGTGTCGGCGATGATGATGCCACGGGTCGCGGCGTACTCGGCGGCAGCCTTGTAGATCTTGAGGGAAAGGTCACGAATCTGCGTGGCGATGTCCTCGCCCACGATCTCGCAGCAACGCTCGAACGAGATGTTCTCGTCGTGGTCACCGATCTCGGCCTTCGTGGACGGCGTGAACAGCGGCTCAGGAAGTTTGGAAGCCTCGGTCAGGCCCTCAGGCAGCTGGATGCCGCAGACGGTGCCGTTCTCGTCGTAGGTCTTCTTGCCCGAACCGGTCAGATAGCCGCGGACGATGCACTCGATAGGAATCGTCTGGGCCTTCTTAACCAGCATGGCACGGCCAGCGAGGTAGTCACGATACTCAGCAAACTCCTCGGGGAAATCCGCCGGGTCGATGGAAACGAGATGGTTGGGAACGATGTCGGCAAACTTATCGAACCAGAATGCCGAGATGCGATTGAGTACCTCTCCCTTAAACGGAATCTCGTCGGGAAGAATGAAGTCGAACGCAGAAATGCGGTCGGTGGCGACCATCAGCAGGTTTTCACCGGCATCGTAAATATCACGAACCTTGCCACGGGAATCCGGACGACGCTCCATCGTTGTCACGTGAGTCACTCCTTACCTAAATACGACAGAAATGCGGGTTCTTTCCCGCATGTTTTCGCAAACTCGGAGCGGCAGGGACGCGGCCCCTCCTTCACCGAATAGCGAAAAGCTAGTGCTCCATTGTAGTAGATGCCGCGTCTGCCGTGTGCTCGCGGGGCAGATGAATTGTAAAAGTCGTACCCTTTCCAAGCTCCGACTCCACGGATATGTAGCCATGGTGACGCTCGACGATCTGCTTGGTCACGGCGAGGCCAACGCCCAGGCCGCCAGCTTCGCGGGCGCGGCTGGCATCGGCGCGCCAAAATCGTCCGAAGATACGCGACAAATCGTCCTTGGCAATACCGATACCGGTATCCGAAACGGCAATACTGACATGTTTGCGGTCGCTGAGCACCGACACCACGACCCAACCGCCCTCGGGGGTGTAGCGCATGGCGTTGCTCATGAGGTTGATAACACATTGCGTGATCATGTCGGGATCGGCCTCGACGACATCGTCGTGACCCTGGGTCTCGTCCGCAAAACGCAGGCGCAGATCGCGGTCGACAAACAGGCGCTCCTGGGCATTGACGATGGAACGCACGAAAGGAACCATGTCCACCGGCTCAAGGTTGAGCGGAGCCGTGCTGTTTTCCATGCGCGACAGGTCGAGCATCTGCTGCACCAGACGAGCCAGGCGACGCGTCTCGGAAGCAACGGTCTCCAAATGCTCATCGTCGGTGGGATACACGCCATCCTGCATGGCCTCGACCGTTGCGAGCATGGCCATAAGCGGCGTGCGAAGCTCGTGTGCAACGTCTGAGGTCAGGCGCTTCTCGTGTTTCATATCCTTCTCGAGCGAGGTGGCCATCTCATCGAAGGTCTCACCCAGCTGATCGATCTCGTCATCACCGCGCAGCCCCGTGCGAGCCGACAGGTCGCCGTCACGGATTTGCTTTGCGGTACTGGTGATGCGATGAATCGGTTTGGTGAGCATGCGCGACACGAGCGATCCGATAACGACCGAAATGCAGATTGCAACAACCGCGGCGAGGGCCATGGCGTTAAAGGTCTTCTCCCTAAACGCAGAGTCCGCCTTGGTGAGCAGAGCGTCGGAGCCGATGGCCCACAGCTTTACCTGTCCGACACGCTCGCCGGAAGACGTTACAATCTCGACGTTAGCAACGCTATCGGAGTCGGTTGGAGCAGACGAGACCGGGCTATGCGATGCCCTCTTGCCGCTCGTGTCGTCGGTCGTAGCCTGGTTTTCGCGTACATCGGCGGTGGCGCTTGCCGAGGGCCAGGAATCGTCATAAACGATCACGCCCTTTTTATTGACGACCTGCATGCCCAGATCGTCGGAAACCAAACTCGACGTTGCGACCGTGCGCAGTTCTCCCGCGGTCCAAGAGCCGTTTTCCTCATATGAGGTCGCCAACTTCTCGGCAGCGGAATTTGCGATTTCGACGATATTGGAGCGTGTGTAATCCGAAAAGACCGTGCCCCACACAACAGAGACAACGCCCACCAGCACCAATACCGTCATGAGCGATGTCAGAGCAAAAGCAAGTGCCATGCGCGAGGGATAGCTCATCGTTGGCCGTGAATCGGAACGAGGCGTGTTCCAACTAGCCTTGGAACCCGCCTCGCTCTCCTGCTTGTGCTTTTGTCCGATTTCAAAGCGCGCAGGTGTCATATGTGATTTCCCTATTTCTCGTCCGACTTATCGGTCTTGGCCGGAGCCTCGAAGCGATAGCCGACACCATGGACGGTGTAGAGCCACTTGGGCTTCTTGGGATCATCGCCCAGCTTGGCGCGAAGATTCTTCACGTGGCTATCGATGGTGCGCTCATAGCCCTCAAAGTCATACCCGAGCACTTTCTCGACCAGCTCCATGCGGTTATACACACGGCCGGGATGGCGGGCGAGCGTGGTGAGCAGCTTGAACTCGGAAGCCGTCAGATCGACTTCCTTGCCCTCGACCAAGATCTT
The DNA here is from genome assembly GCA_900550815.1 of uncultured Collinsella sp. Taxonomy (GTDB): domain Bacteria; phylum Actinomycetota; class Coriobacteriia; order Coriobacteriales; family Coriobacteriaceae; genus Collinsella. Next base: position 6,519 of record URTW01000045.1, on the reverse strand, counting down.
GTGGCCCGAGATATCGATGACCAGATCGCCGAAGTCGAGTACCTCGACGGCGGGCTCGTCGGCCTGATGGGCACGGCGGAACAGAGCGCGAACGCGGGCGACGAGCTCGCGCGGCGAGAACGGCTTAATCAGATAGTCGTCGGCGCCGAGCTCAAGACCGATAATACGGTCCTCGATCTCGCCCTTAGCCGTCAGCATGATGATGGGGACATCCGAGGTATCGCGAATGGTGCGGCAAACGCGCTCGCCGGGGATCTTGGGGAGCATAAGGTCGAGCACGACCAGGTCGAACTGATGCTTCTCGAACTCCTCGATCGCGGACTGGCCGTCGCCGACGCCCACAACCCAGTAGCCTTCGCGCTCGAGATAGGCAGCGACGGCGTCACGGATTGCCTTCTCATCCTCGACCAGCAGAATCTTTTTTGCATCTGAAGCCATAACACGGCCCCCCTGTCTCAATTAGCTAAGAACAAGCCCATTTTAACGCACCTGAGCCCGCCAGATGCCGCTATGACGCGGCAGCTCGGCGGGCGGTACTCACAATTACAACGCGTTTATTCCCCTGTTGGCGCCTTTTTAACCCCTCTAAGCTTAAAGAGAGAATAGGCGTGCAGTGACCGTCTCTGGTATACCCTGGCTGTTGCGCACCGTGGCGTACGTAAGGAATGAGTCCGATTTTCCCGCCGTAGCTGGATAATCGCCATACTCCAAAGCGCGGTCGGGCGACAGCAGCGAGCCATAGGTCTTGGCAGAGGTGTCGATCAGGAAATGCGACGCCTGTACCTTAACAAGGTATTTATTCTTCTTGCCAGCCGCACATGCGAGCGGTTCGCGTGACAGAAAGAGGTACGGCCCTCCCTCATTACCGATATACGTGCCCATGTTGCCCAGGCTGCCCACACCGCTATAGGTCGCCTCGATAGAAAACACGAAGGTATCGCCCATATATACGGCCTCGAAAGGCGAAACTGACGAAGGAAGGACCAACTGGGCACGCTTGGTGTTGTTGCCGTCGGTCAGATCGATTGCCGTTATGCCGTAGTAGACGCCCTCGTCGTTGCGGACACGCGGCGAGATGGTCAAAATGCCGTCGCTCGCGCGCGGGGCCGACGCAAAGCGGCCCGTCGATTTCCAAATTGCCTCGGCCTTGGATTCATCAAGCGAGCGACGATAGCAAAACGAATCACTACTCGTTTTATTGCCGCCTGCCGAAGGCATTTTATACCAGATAACCGATGACCCGAACGCCGTAAACAGGGGCGGATCATAGTCCTTGCCACCTCGATCGAGCTCAACCACGTCGCCAGAGAGCGAAGCGCCCGACAGATTTTGAGCGTAGAGCTTCCACGATAAATTGGCAAAGTTCATCTCAACCCACGCGAATACGCCGTCGCCGGCACGGACATCGTAGAATGCATATCCCGTGCCCTCGATAGGATCCTCGATTAATGTGGTAAGCGAGCCATCGCCCAGGTTGAGCACACCGAGTGTGTTGGCGTGCAGTGCCGATGCAGGCGCCATCATCGCCGCGGCGTAATCGCCGTCGCAGTAGTACAGCAGCGTACCCAGCGGCAGCGTCCACGACGCCGCTGGCTCAAGATCGATGTCGACTGCCTCGTACTCATCCGTAATCGAGATGATTTTGGAATCGTCCTTGATAACCTGCGGCTCGCCGGCGGCATCATCGCTGGTGCCCGTTTTTTTCGAGCATCCGGCAAGCAACGTAGCAGCGCCCGCGGCAGCCCCACCGAGCACAAAGCCGCGACGCGATATTCCGTTCTTGATGTGATCGGCGATACCCATTAGGCGATCTCGGCGCGAGCGGCCTCGATAGCGCGTGTAAGCTGGTCGGCGCAGGAGGTCTTTTTCATACCGCAGGTATTACCGGCGAGAACCTCGATTACGCGATCGGCAGGAGCGCCCTCGACCAGCTTGGAGATAGCCTTGAGATTGCCGTCGCAGCCGCCGGTAAACTCAACGCCCATCACCTTGTTGCCGTCATCGGAAAGGTCAAGGTGAATATTGCGAGCACACACGCCCTGAGGCTTGTAATCAAACGAAATCATGCGATCCCCTCTCAGAATGTTATTCGAGACGACTATTATCCCCGTCTTTCCCTAAATGCAACGAGGCGCTTTGCCGGCAACACACATTACCAGCAAAGCGCCCTAAAAAGCTAACGTTATGCCCGAACCTACTCGAAGCTCAGCTGCTCCAGACGATCAAAGACTGTGTCGATACGGGTGAGGAAGTCCCACGGATCAAAGATCTCGTCGAGCTTTTCCTGGCTGACGGTGCAGCGCGGGTCAGCCTCGAGACGCTCCTTAAAGGTAGGGCCGGAGACACAATCCTGTACCTCGTGCCAGGTTGCCATGGCGTTCTCCTGCACAATGGCGTACGCGTCCTCGCGGGTGATGCCCGTGTCGACGAGGGCGAGCAGCACCTTGGAGGAGAAGATGAGGCCGCGGGTCTTATTGAGGTTGGCCATCATGCGGGCAGGGTACAGCTGCAGGCCGTCGATAACGCGGATGAGGCACTGGAACATGTGGTCGAGGGCAATGAAGCTATCGGCCTGGGCGACGCGCTCGGCAGAGGAGTGCGAAATGTCACGCTCGTGCCACAGGGCGACGTTATCGAAGGCGACCTGGGCGTTGGACTTCACGACGCGCGACAGGCCGCAGACCTTCTCCATGGTGATGGGATTGCGCTTGTGCGGCATGGCTGAGCTGCCCTTTTGACCCTTACGGAACGGTTCCTCGGCCTCGAGTGTATCGGTCTTCTGCAGATTGCGAACCTCGGTAGCGATGCGCTCACAGGTGGCCGCGGTGGTGGCAAGAACGCCGGCGAGGTAGGCGTGATGATCGCGGCTAATAACCTGCGTGGACAGCGGGTCGTGAACCAGGCCCAGGTGCTCGCAGACATATTCCTCGACAAACGGCTCGATGGAGCTGTACGTGCCGACAGCGCCCGAGATGGCACCAAAGGCAACGTTCTTGCGGGCATCCTCAAGACGATCCAGATCGCGCTTGAGCTCCCAGGCCCAAGAGCCAAACTTCATGCCGAAGGTCATCGGCTCGGCGTGGATGCCATGAGTACGGCCGGCGCAGAGCGTGTTGCGCTCCTCGAAGGCACGACGCTTGCAGATCTCGCCGAGTTTCTTGACGTCCTCGATGATCAGGTCGCAGGCCTGGGTGAGCTGGTAGCACAGGGCCGTGTCGCCCAGATCGGAGCTGGTCATGCCATAGTGAACCCAGCGGCTGGGCTTGGGGTCGCCCTCGGGAACATCGGCATCGATGTATTCCTTCATGTTGGTCAGGAAGGCAATGACGTCGTGGCGCGTGACTTCCTCGATCTCATCGACCTTCGCCTTCTCAAAGTTGGCATGGTCGCGGATCCACTGGGCCTCGTCTTTGGAAATACCGATCTTGCCGAGCTCCGCCTGGGCCTCGCAGGCCAAGACCTCGATCTCCTGCCAAATGGCGTACTTGTTCTCGAGGGAGAAAATGTGTCCCATCTCCGGGCGGGTATAGCGATCGATCATAGCGGCTCCTTTTTGGTTATTGGCACGTTGGTCGTAACCCAACCATTGTACCGTGCGCAGGTGCAAGTATGGGCAGCAGGCATTAACCTAACATTTTGGAATTGGAGCGGGCAACGGGACGTCCGCGTATTTGCTTCGCAAATCCGCACCGGCTTCAGTGGCATGCCGAGATCCGGGGAAGTGTGGGAGCAAAGCGGGCTGAATCAACCATTCACGAAATCTTCCTTGCTCCGTGGAGCGGGCAACGGGACGTCTGCGTATTTGCTTCGCAAATACGCACCGGCTGCGGTCGCCTATCGGCGACCTTGCCTGCTCGCTATAAACGCTTCGCGTTTATTTAGCGCTCGCACCCTGTCGGGTTCGAGTCCCGGCACTTTATTGAAAAAGGCACGGTAACGAAACGTTACCGTGCCTGAAATTCGAATGGAGCGGGCAACGGGACTCGAACCCGCGAGTGTCAGCTTGGGAATCTTACACGCAAGTGTTCAAAGAGATAAAAAGCGTTGCTATCGTTGCAGGTAAAACGCGCATTATGTGCCATAATGTGCAACGTAGACCAAAGAGGTACACGCTATTTGGTCTACATTTGGTCTACGTTTTGGTCTACGGAGCACGCATGGAGTACACGCACTACATAGCCGCGAACCTCGAAAGCAGGGGCGGGAAATACCGCGCGGCGCTGAAATACATCGACGAGGACGGCGCGAGGAGGAAAACGACCAAGGCCCTCAAGGCCACCGGGAAACGCGCGGCCCAGAAAGAGCTGGAGGAGTGGCGCGCGGCCATGGAGGCTAAGTGGAACCAGAGGCAGCGCGAGGGTGCGGCGTTGGCGGTTCTGGGGTTCGACCCGGAGACGGTGCTTACCGTGGCCGCCTACGTTCGCCGCTATATCGACGGCAAGCGCCCGAGTATCGACCCGTCCACGTTCAACGAGTACGGTCGCCTGCTCGACAACATCATTTCCCCGCTGCTCGGGGAGGTGGCGCTTTCCGATCTCAACCCGGACATGGTGAGGGCATGGGTCGCCAAGATGGGCGAGACATACGCCCCCGGCACGATGAAAAAGGCGCTCACGCTGCTACGGTCTGCGTGCAATCAGGCCGTCGATACCGATTTGTTGGGCAAAGACCCGACCCGAGGCGTAAAGCCGCCCAAGGCCGGACGCCCGCGCCCCAACTCGCTTACCGCCGAGGGCGTGCGAACCGTGCGCGAGGTGCTTAGGGTAGCGGGCATGACGCCCGCCATGCTCGGGGTCAAAATCGCCCTATACACGGGCATGAGGGAGGGCGAGATATGCGGCCTCCGGTGGGCGAACGTCGATACTGATAGCGGCGTGCTCAAGGTGGAGGACAGCATAGGCCGCGACGGGACGAGGTTCTACGCCAAAGACCCCAAGAACGACGGCAGCGCCCGCGCGGTGTATTTCGGCTCAGAGCTTGCCGCCGATCTCGTGGCCCGGCGCGAGGAGATGGAGGCCGCCTGCCGTGCTGCGGGCGTGCCGTTCACCGGGGCGCTCTACGTGCTCGGGGACATTCGCGGCGGTTTCATGCGCCCCAACACGATTTGGCAGAGGTGGCGCAACCTTGCCGAGGCGCTTGAGCTGAAAGGGACGAGGGGAACCCGCCCGACGTTCCACGACCTGCGACACACGTTTGCGACCATGGCCGTAGCCGCCCACGTTGACATTATGGCCATCTCAGCATCTATGGGGCACTCGAACGCCGCCATGACGCTCAACATCTACGCCGACGCGACAGCCGAGGGCAAGCAACGCGCGGCCCAGACCATGCAAGCCGTTTTGTCGGGCGGTGAGGCGTGATGGGAGCCGACTATATCGAGCATCAGGACAAGCACGGTAAAACGAGGGCAATTTCCCTAAGCATCGAGGCCGTCGAAAGGCTCAATGAGGCGGCGTGGCGCTACGGAGTCCCCCCCGTTCTCAACGTTTCTCGACGGCGGGCGCGGTATCGTGGAGCTACTCGAAAGATTCGACATTCCCCGGAAAGAGCTAGCCGCCGAATTGCAGGTGTCCCGGGCAACAATGACGAACTGGACAAGACGCGATGACCTCGACCCGTGCAGAACCCAACGCGTGCTCGAGGCCGTTTCGAAGATACTGTGCAGACGAGGGGCCGCTGACCCCGACGCAGATATCGCGCGCTACGTTGCGCCGAAAATGGCTCCACACCCGCTCATAGACGCTGCGAAAACGAAACGCCGTTTTGTATCCGAGGCGTTGAATCATCTGACTGACCAACAGGTCGATATACTGCTAGAGGTTATGCGCGGACTGATGTTTTGCAATGGCGAAACAGAGGAGGCAAACGAACTTGCTAGAGCAATAGCGGCGCTAGAGGCAACGCAAAAATGAATATCTTTTCAATCCGCCCGACACGTTTACTGAAGTCACTGAATCGCATTGACATAGTGCCAGCACGGATAGACCGATAATTTAACAGCACGTCGAGAAACAGGCGCTCTACTGAATAATCGCAGGTAGAGCGCCTGTTATATGTTTCGTTGCAGCATGGCTATAACCGTTATAGAGCGCTCAAGAAGATAGCAACCGAACCATTGGAGGACATACCCATGTGCACTCAGGAACATCTTGACGAACTCAGGAAAGCCGCGAACGAGGGCCGCTATTCCGATATTCCCAACCCGCTCACGGCACCGGAGGCGGCAGCTATCGCCCGTCGCTCGCGCGTGACTATCGCCCGCGCCTGCCAAAGCGGACAGCTCAAAGCCTCGAATACGGGCACCCGCTGGAACGTCAACCGTGACAGCCTGCTCGCATACGCGGGCCTCATCTAGGGCGCGGCGCATGAGGCCGATAAGGGCGGCGCTCGGAGCCGCGAGGAGGGCGGCGAACGCCGACGTACCGGGAATGACCGGGCGGCAGATGGGCGAGGACACCTCCGGCCCCCACAACCCCAGACTGGGGCCGGCGGAGGCCCTGGCCCTGGTGGACGCGACGA
>URTW01000044.1 GCA_900550815.1 uncultured Collinsella sp. | reverse complement strand
GTTGTCGGAGGTGTCGACCTCGCCGATTCCGGCGTGCTGCTCGATGAGGGGGAGGCCCGTCGGGTCGTCCACCTCGACGCCGCCGAGCACGATGGTGCTGTCGCGCGTGTCGATTTGGGTTGTGAACACGGCCGGGTCGAAACCCGAAGCGATTAAACCAATGCCCGCAAGGACAACACCCGCGACAACGCGCCCGCCCGCCACGGCGAGGTAGATCTTCTTCGCGCTGGTCATGGTACTCACTCCTTTCTACGCCGCGAGATGCGCGGCAGCGCCGCCCTTCTCGCCCTTACCCTTCCAGAAGGGCGAGGCGGCCTTCCTCGCCCAGAGCGCCGAGAGGCGCGCAATTTGTTTTGAGGCGGCCCAAGCGCCAGCACCAACGAAGAGCGCCACGCCGACGAGGCCGAGCCCCACGCCCGCCGAGGCGAGGGCGTACGGGAAGTGGCCGATGGTGACGCCGCTTACGGCAAGCAGGAGCTCAACTACGCCCACGCCCCCGAGTGCCGCTGCGACGATCCACACGCAGAGCGCCAGCACCCAGATGCAGATATAGACCGTGACGGCCACGGCGGCGAAGGCGGCGAGCAGCGGCACCCACACCGGGGAGCCCACGATGGTCAGCACCCACAGCAGCGCGGTGCTGCGCCGGCGCGTCCTCGCGATCGCGCGCGGCACGGCGGGCAGGTCGTCGAGCGTGGCCTCCGCTACCTCGCCGGGCGTGCCCATGGCGGCCACGGCCTCCTCCTCGCTCATACCGTCCTCCATGCGGTCGGCGATGGCCTCCGCATAGAACGCCTTGGTCTCCTCCACCTGCTCGGCCGGCAGGCAGGCGAGCAGCTCGCCCAACCGGCCCAGAAACTCATCGCGCGTCATGGTGCGCCCCCTCAACGTATGCGTAAATTTCCCGTACGGACGGCCACTCGGCCAGGAACTCCTCGATGCGCGCTCGCCCGTCGTCCGTGATGCGGTAGTACCGGCGCAGCCGCCCGTTGTGCTCGGCGGAGCGCGCCGTGATGCACCCGGCCTTCTCTAGGCGCTTGAGTAGCGGGTAGAGCGTCGACTCCGTGAGCCCCATGCTCGCCGGTACGTCCTTCACGATCTGGTAGCCGTAGGACTCCTCGCCGGAGACGGCCGCGAGCACGCAGGCCTCCAGGAAGCCGCGCTTCATCTGTGCCTCCATCCGCACACCTCCTCTCGTCATATACTATGCTATACAAACTATACGATGCAAGGTATTAGACGTCAACTCTCATAGCGAAGATTCTCCGGCCCCTGCGCGCTGCGAACGTGATGTCGCGGGGCGGTTGGCATTATGCACGAAACGTCAAGTAACGCTCTTTTGATCCACTTCCACTCGGCCCCATATGCCTTGTACAACACCCCCTTCGACCTCGGGTTCAAGAGAGCCGCTAGTCTTCCTTTATACGTTCGGCATAATCGTAGGCGATACCCACAAATTCCAGTCCCGAGCAACAAGAGTACAATTGCTGCTAGTGTTGCCAGCTGTTGGGAGATGGAAGATGGACTGCGATGGCTACCCATGCGTTCCCATGCCGTTGATGTGCACCGCCTTTGTGCCGGGGCAGATTGACGCTGCGGTTGCAGGCATTTCCGATCCCGATTCATGCACCATCGCCACGGCAGAAGCGCTGTACTTTCGCGGACAGGCCGCCCTCGCTGCCAAGACGGCGCGCCCTTTTCTTGACGCCACCGACCCCGCACTGCGCTATTCCGCATGCTTTATCTGCGGTTATGCCAGCCTGTCGCTCAACCGTATCGCCGACGCCCGCCGGTGCCTTGCGGGCATTCTCGCAGCGCCCACCGACGAAGAATCGCTCGCCGTCCACGCAACGCATATCCTATTCGCCTCCGCCGCGAGCGTCCTGCTGCACTTGCCTTCCCCGTATTCCGCCGAAGAGTTTTATCCGCTTGCGGCGCATCTGCCCGAAGGCCTGCGCCTGTTCGCCAGCTACGTGATGGCGCATGCCCTGTACCTGCGCGGCGAATATGGCCGCAGTCTGGGTATGGCGGAAAACGCCCTGATCATGAAACAGGGAAGTTATCCCATCTCGGAGCTGTTCCTGCACCTGGCAGCTTCCATGGCCTGTATGAGTCTCAAGGACATCGACGCCGCAAAAACGCACTTCGAAGCTGCTTGGGACATTGCGCGCCCCGACGGCCTTATCGAGCTCATTGGCGAGCATCACGGCCTTTTACAGGGACTCATCGAGGCGTGCCTAAAAACGCAATACCCTGACGACTTCGCTCACATCATCGAGATCACGTATCGATTCAGCTACGGTTGGCGGCGCATCCACAACCCCGATTCGGGCGAGGACGTGGCCGACGATCTAACGACCACGGAGTTCACCATGGCCATGCTCGCCTGTCGTGGGTTGACCAACGCCGAAATCGCACGCCATATGGGAGTATCGCCGGGCACCGTCAAAAACCGCCTATCCGGCGTATACGCAAAGCTTGGCATCGGCACGCGCGCGGAGCTGGTCGCGCATATGTTGCGTTAGCGACCGGGCTGCCAAGCGCATCGAACGCGTTCCGGAACCCGGCGCTTCGCTCGATCTAATTGGACATTTTGACCCTTGAACGGCACTACCACCACGGGGCACCTTCTCGCAAAATTGGATTATTTCCTCCGATATTTGCGGGATGGGAGCCCAAAATGCTTGATCGCCGTTCGCTACTTGTTGCCGGAGCGTCCTCGCTGGCGAGCATTATGTTGCCGCGCGTGCCGGGAAGCGCAAACGCCTTCATATTGCCGTTCGCGCCCACCGAAGCCTATGCCGACGAAAAAGACCCCTTCAAGGTGCTCGTTCTCTCGCGCACCATGTTCGGTGTGGTCGTGGTCGACGTCGCCAACAAGAATACGCCCATCATGGGTGCCCAGGTCACGCTCGCGTCGCGTTATGCCGCGGGCAAGCAGCTCACCGCCACGACCGACGACGAGGGCACGGCCATCTTTGAGGTCGCTCCGCTTTCGGAAGGCTACGTGGACGAGGCGACGCTTCTCGACGCGTACGACTTTAACGGCGGCATCTCCATTAGCATGGTGGGCTACCGTGATGTCGAGATCCCCCTTGCGCGTATCCAGGGCGGCACCGCCATTACCGCACCCACACGTCCGCTCTCCGATGGCGAGCCGTACTTTCGCCAGCTCACATTCGACGAATGGGACATCCAGTACGCCGACGCCACGTTTATGGCAATGCCAGCGGACGAAGCAGCAAACGATCAGCCCGACACGCACGCTTTTACCGTGCAGGCCCATCTGCCACAGGGCGGGCAGGCAACGTTGCATATCAATAAAGTGATGCCCGCTGCGGGCAGCTCATCCGAAACCGTCACGCAGATTGGCCAAGTCAAGGCTAGCGCATCGGGCGCGGATAATCTGGCGACGTTCACGCTCGAAGACAAGTTCCTCGATGCAGCGTCGAGCCTTCTGGAAGAAGGATGCAAGCTGCGCTTTGTCCTCGACTACCAGGGCAAAACCTACACGCTCTCCTCCCCCATGACCGTTGCTACCGCGCCGGCGGCAAAGGCGGAATCCGGATCGACCACTATCGTCCCCACCACCATGGACCAAGAGATCACTCCGTTTGATTTCCCCGCGGCGTTTCCCGGCATCGGCGGCAATAAGTTCACGTGCTGGATGCCCACATTTCCGATCCTCTTCGATTTCTCGTTTGCTGGATACGTGCTGTTTGGCGGAGGATACAAACCAGCCAGCTATATGAACGATTCGGGCAACCCTGATCCGGAATACTGGAAGAAATCGCCGCGCGAGTCGGGCGCCAAGCAGACAAACCGCTACCTCGACGAGATGGAGGGAAAGTGGAATCAGTACAAGAGTATGAGTGCCGGTTCGGGCACCGATCCAAGAAACACCAAGCTCCTTCGTCACCATTGCACGCCGCTGTTCACGATGGATATCGCCACACAGCTGTACGGCTCGCTCGCCTACGATTGGGTGGGCAAAACCTGGGGTAACAACAACGACCCCGCATACGGCAATATTAAGGCCCTCTTCCAGGTAAGAACCGACCTCAATTGGACCGAGCAGTTTACCCTAGGACCGGTGCCGTTTTTCCTAAACGTCAACCCCTGGGTGCTGGCGAAGCTGGCGCTCGCCGTGGGTGCCCACACGCACGGCAGCGGCGCGGCGTTTTTTAAAAACATTTCGCTCGACTATTCAAACACGTCGGGCTCGTTCACCATCCAGATCGGGCTTGCCGTCACCTTTGGCGCCGGCGTTGCAGGCGTCGCTTCGTCTGCCGTGCGCGGCGCCGCATCCCTCACGCTGTTCATTGGGTACGAGAAGGCAGGTGGACACCAGCTTCCGCGACTGCGCGTAGGTGCAGACGTCGATGTCGATGTGATACTCCAGTTCGTAATGTTCAAGTGGACCACCAAGGCTTGGTCGGGGTCGTGGCCCACACTCCTCGATTCGTGGAATATGTCGGTGAACAATGGCAGCCAGTATGTGCTCCAGCGCTCTGAGCTCGCATTGGGTGGAGATACGCCTTATACGCTGAATGCCCGCTTCGGCTCGGCCGGCAACATTGAGGCGGGCTGCGTGCCGCAATTTATCGCATCGGCCACCATCGTCACCAACGCCGAGCTGCTCGCACGCGCCGAGGTTAAGGCCACTGCCGTAAACGTCGCGCCTGTCGTGCGCGATTGGGATCAAGCGGTCACGTGCATTGAGCTCGAGGCGGATGTAGAAAGCGACGACACGGGACAGATCGAGCACTTCGTCCACGCACTGATGGAAAACGACGAAAACGCCGCGCCGATGTATGAGTACACCTACATCGGTCAGGCAACGAACGCCGTTGCTGACTCGAACGCCAATTCTGCCGGCGTGTCGGAGGACGAGCGTGGCGGCATCAAACCCTCGAGCGACAACGTGCTGTTTGCTGGCGTGCTCAGCGAAGCCCACATGAAGCTGGCAATGATTGCCGACGTAGAATGCCTGTTCCGTATCGCCTCGGTGCGCTACGGCGACAATGGCCGCTCGCGCCTGGTGGTACACACAAAGGCAAACGGCACGTGGTCCGCTCCCACGCCCGTGGACTTTCCCCTTGGGTTTGGCGAGGGCGACGTGGAGCGCGACGGCATATACGATTACGACTTCGACGTGGTGGAATATACGGACGGAAGAGGAAACCAGGACGCCTACGTGCTGCTGGTCTCGGGCGAGCGCCCCGCCGGCGACAACACCCATTTCGATACGGCGAGCACATCCGGCATACTGTCCGTTGTGCGCCTGCGCATAAGTAATAGCGAAGTTCGCGTGATATCGCACACGTCGTGGCGCAGCATCTCGCGCGGGCGCCTGCAGGAGGACGGTTACCATTGCCTGCAGTGCCCGCGCATCACGGTGGGCAAGACGCTGGTCGACGGACGCCTGTCGGGTGCCTATCTCCACCGCCGTGGAAGCACCGCAGAAAAGGCGCTCGGCAGCGAGGCTGAGGTTGCGCTGGAGTGCTTTACCCTGTGGTCGGACGTTTCGGGCGACAGCCTGACGTTCCGCCAAGTTCTCCGCTTTCCACAAGCACCGTCGAGTATCGAGCTGGGCGAGCCCGAGAATATCAACGGCAAAATGGTGGTGCCCGTTGCGTACGAGACTGCAGACGGTTGCGGCTGCGCATCGTACGCCGTGATCGGCCAGTCCATTGCAGGCTGGGGCGTTATGCCACCAGACGCCACGGTACCCCGTGCGGTGCCGTGGCCACAACATTCGGGCTTTTTGGCAACCGTCAACGAACAACTGCAGCATATCACTTGGACGCGAGACGCATCGGCATTTGCAACGCAGCCTGTGGGTGCCGCAGGCTGTGGCCCGGCATCGTTTAGCGTAAGCAACAACGGCAGGTGCGTGCTCTATGTAGAGAACACCGATGGCAAGGTGGGACAAACCTACGACGAAGAAGGCAACCCGGTAGCAGTGATGGGCAAGCACTTCCGCATCTTCGCCAGCACCTTGGCAGGCGATCTGTTCACGGAGCCGTTCGTGATGTGCGAGCTGGACCATCCCGTCGATCAGATAACGACGTTTTTGACGTCGGGAGGCATGCTCTCCGCACTCGCCACGCACATTGTGAGTGCCGAGCAGAGCGAGGCAGAGCTGCACGGCATCGAAGTACCCTTGGCGGCGTGTGCCACTCCGACGGGCGCGGTCGCTACCTCGGGCGCGGTGGTGCCCGGAGCAGCAGGCGAATCCTTCATGGTCACGGTGCGAAACGACGGCAACACGCTGCTCACCGCCGGCACAATCGATCTATACCGAGAGGGCTCCAGCCAGCCGTTCTCCAGCGCATCCATCGGATTCGGAGCGAACGCACGCACGGCATCGATCTTTGATCCAGAGCTTTCCGAAGATGCTCCGGCCAACGACATGGCACACGTGAAGTACGCGCTCGAGACGCTGGGCGCGCGTTTTGCAACGCACCCGCTGGTAGCCGACAACGGCAACGCCGTGCTGGCACCGGGTTGCACGGCACAGTTCCGCATGAGCTTCGCCATCCCCGAGAGCTGGAGCGACGAAGTGGGCAAACGCGTAACGCTGTATGCGAAGGCGCGTAATCTGGTGGCGCTCGATCCCGTAACGCTCGAGGAAATTCGACCAGGCGCAAACTCGGCGCTGGGTGCCGTACTGCACGAGCTTCATGTGCCCGACGCGGCATGCGAGCGCTCGGAAGTTCAGATCGGCGTATGCGACAGCGCGGATACGACAGGACTTCACGACGCCCCGATGGCAGCAGACGGCGATGGTGGCTCGAGTGGCGGCGGTACTGACGAGGGCGGCGGCGCGGGCGGAAGCAGCTCCGGCAGTGGCAAGGACCACGGCAATAACAAGCGCTCCGGAAAAGCGGGCGCGCTTGCGGGCACGGGCGATGTCAACGCTCCCCTTACGGCAGCCGCTGCAGCACTCGCCGCGGCAGGCGCCGGCCTTATCGCCTACAGCGCCCGCCGCACGGCGCTCGAAAAAGATACCGCCAATGAGGGCAATTCGGATAGGCCTCGCTAGCTCCTAGTTACCTTTGTGAGAGACGCCAACTCGGCTCATCGAACATCAAAATGGGCTGGTTCTGGATACCCAGAGCCAGCCCATTACGCATTAGATATCGTCAGAGGAGTCGAGTTCTGCCTCGAGCTTGGCACGGCGTCTTTTCGCCAACAATCCGCATGGCACGTTTTTGATAAACGCATCCAACCGCAAACGCAGCAGGACGCATTCGGCCGTCTTCAAACTTACTCGGACAAAACCGACTCGGTTTTCTCCGAGTAAACGTGATTGATAGTCAATCGATGTGCCCGCTCGTGCGATCAGCATCGTTCGATTTTGTTTAGTAAAACTAGGTCCCTATTAAATAAAATTCATCTGTATCCAAATTTGTTTAACAATGCAGCGCTACCACTAAACACTATCCCTGTTAATCCGAACGATTGTTCGATGGATTTCGTGTTGGTTGGAATCGCCTATGGGCTGGGCTATGCTACCTTGACTATCTATATGACTTAAACGCAGCAAAGGAGCACCGAGAGAGCGAGTATGGCAAAAAACACCGCAAACTATGGTAACGACAGTATCCGCCAGCTCAAGGACGAGGAGCGCGTACGCCTGCGTCCCGCCGTCATCTTTGGCTCGGACGGACTCGACGGCTGCGCGCATGCCGCCTTCGAGATCCTGTCCAACGCCGTTGACGAGGCGCGCCAGGGCTACGGCAAGCTCATCACCCTTACCGCCTTTCGCGATGGCTCCATTCAGGTAGAGGACAATGGCCGCGGCTGCCCGCTCGACTGGAACCCCTCCGAGAAGCGCTTTAACTGGGAGCTCGTCTTCTGCGAGCTCTACGCCGGTGGCAAATACAACAACAACCAGGGCGGCGACTACGACTTCTCGCTCGGTACCAACGGCCTGGGCTCGTGCGCGACCCAGTACGCCTCCGAGTACATGGACGTCACGGTTTGGCGCGACGGCAACAAGTACTCCCTGCACTTTAAAAAGGGCAAGGTCGTCGGCGCCAAAAAGAAGGCACTCGAGATTGAGCCCAGCGACGAGAACCGCACCGGCACCACCATCAAGTGGCGCCCCGATCTTGAGGTCTTTACCTCGATCAGCATTCCCCACGATTGGTATCGCGAGACCATGCGCCGTCAGGCCGTGGTCAACGCCAACGTGACCTTCCGCCTGCGCATCGAGGGCGACGATGGCGAGTTCTCCGAAGAGGATTTTTGCTATCCCAAGGGCATCGAGGACTATGTGCTCGAGAAGGTCGGTGCCGACTACCTTACCGAGCCCTTCTTTATCGAGGCCGACCGCCGCGGTCGCGACCGCGAGGACCTGCCCGATTACAACGTAAAAATCACCGCGTGCATGTGCTTCTCGCGCACTTTCATGATGCAGGAGTACTACCACAACTCATCGTGGCTCGAGAACGGCGGCTCACCCGAGAAGGCGGCCCGTAGCGCTCTGACCAGCGCCATCGATGCCTATATTAAGCAACAGGGCAAATACAACAAAAACGAGAGCGGCATTAAGTGGCAGGACGTCCAGGACTGTCTGGTGCTGGTGACCAACTGCTTCTCCACCCAAACGTCCTACGAGAACCAGACCAAGAAGGCCATCAATAACCGCTTTATCCAGCAGGCCATGACGGCCTTCTTTAAGGAGCGCCTCTCGACCTACCAGATCGAGAACAAGGACGCCGCCAACAAGATCATGGAGCAGGTGCTCATCAACAAGCGCTCGCGCGAGAACGCCGAGAAGACGCGTCAGAGCATCAAGACCAACCTGCAGCAGAAGACCGACATGGCCAACCGCGTGCAGAAGTTCATCGACTGCCGCTCCAAGGACAAGAACCGCCGCGAGATCTACATCGTAGAGGGCGACTCGGCAGCTGGCGCCATTCGCACCTCGCGCGATGCCGAGTTCCAGGGCGTTATGCCCGTCCGCGGTAAGATCCTCAACTGTCTGAAAGAGGACTACCCGCGCATCTTTAAGTCCGACATCATCATGGACCTCATGCGCGTGCTGGGCTGCGGTGTGGAGATCAAGGACAAGCGCATCAAGAACCTTGGAGCCTTTGACCTGGACAACCTCAACTGGAACAAGGTCATCATCTGTACGGACGCCGACGTCGACGGTTATCACATCCGTACGCTCGTGCTCACCATGCTCTACCGCCTGGTGCCCACGCTTATCGACGAGGGTTACGTGTATATCGCCGAATCGCCGCTCTACGAGATCAACTGCAAAGAGAAGACCTACTTTGCCTACACCGAGCTCGAGAAGAACGGCATCCTCAAAGAGATCGGCGACCAAAAGTGCTCGATCAACCGCTCCAAGGGTCTTGGTGAGAACGATCCGGACATGATGTGGCTCACCACCATGAATCCCGAGACGCGTCGCCTGATCAAGGTGGAGCCCGAGGACGTCACCAAGATGGAAACCATGTTCAACCTGTTGCTGGGCAACGACGAGGCAGGCCGCAAGCGCCATATCTCCGAGCACGGCAAGGAATACCTGGACCAACTGGACCTGCAATAGCAGCAAATCGATAACGACGGCCCATAAGAAGTTCAAGAGGATATCGTGGCAAAGAAGAAGACGAAGAACCAGCCAAAGAAAAAGCAGGTCAACGCCGAAAACGTCATCGGCCTGCACTCCGAGGTCACCGACCAGCCGATCACGCAGACGCTCGAGGTCAACTACATGCCCTACGCCATGAGCGTCAACGTCTCGCGTGCATTCCCCGAGATTGCCGGCTTTAAGCCCTCGCACCGCAAGCTGCTCTACACCATGTACAAGATGGGTCTGCTCAAGGGCGAGCGCCAGAAGAGCGCCAACATCGTGGGCCAGACCATGAAGCTCAACCCGCACGGCGATACCGCGATCTACGAGACAATGGTGCGCCTGGCCACCGGCAACGAGGCGCTGCTCGCCCCCTTCGTGGAGTCGAAGGGCAACTTTGGCAAGTACTATTCGGGCGATCTGAGCTACGCCGCCTCGCGTTATACCGAGGCCAAGCTCTCCCCCATCAGCGCCGAGATTTTTAAGGACATCGACAAGGACCCGGTGGACTTCGTCGACAGCTACGACGGCGCCATGAAGGAGCCGCGCCTGCTGCCCACCACGTTCCCCAACATCCTCGTCTCGGCCAACAAGGGCATCGGCGTCGCCATGGCGTCCGACATCTGCGGTTTTAACCTCAACGAGGTCTGCACCGCCACCATGCACTACCTGCAGGATCCCGACTGCGACCTGCTCGAGTACATGCCCATGCCCGACTTCTCGACCGGCGGTGAAATTATCTACCGCCGCGAGGAGATGGAAAAGATTATCGAGACCGGCCTGGGCAGCTTCCAGATCCGCTCCCGCTGGCGCTGGATTCCCGAAGAGCGCATCATCGAGGTCTACGAGATCCCCTACACCACCAAGACCGATGTCATCATCGAGCGCATCGTCAAGCTCTCCAAAGAGGGCAAGGTCAAGGAGATCGCTGACATCCGCGACGAAACCGACCTCTCGGGCTTGCGCATCGCCATCGACCTTAAGCGCGGCGTCGACCCCGACAAGCTCATGGCCAAGCTCTATCGCTCGACCACGCTGCAGGATTCGTTCTCGTGCAACTTCAACGTGCTGGTCGATGGTTACCCCCGCGTTATGGGCGTGCGCCAGATCCTGCACGAGTGGGTCAAGTGGCGTATTGAGTCCACGCGTCGCCGCATTAACTTTGACCTGGGCAAAAAGTCCGAGCGCCTGCACCTGCTGCACGGCCTCGAGGCAATCCTGCTCGACATCGACAAGGCCATCGCCATCATCCGCGGCACCAAGCTCGAAGCCGAGGTCGTGCCCAATCTTATGAAGGGTTTCGACATCGACGAGACCCAGGCTGAGTTTGTTGCCGAGCTCAAGCTCCGCAACATCAACGAGGAGTACATCCTCAACCGCACCAAGGACATTGCCAAGCTTGAGGGCGAGATTGCCGAGCTTGAGGAGATCCTCTCCAGCGAGGAGAACATCAAGAAGGTCATCAGCGACGAGCTGGCCGCGGTCAACAAGAAGTACGTGATGCCGCGCCGCACGGGCAGGATTGAGCCGCACGAGGTCATTGAGGTGAGCCTGGAGCCCGAGGTCGAGGAATACCCCGTTACCATCATGCTCTCGCGCGACGGCTACCTCAAAAAGATGACCGACCGCGTGCTCAAGAAGGCCACCACGCTCAAGTACAAAGACGGCGACAAGCCCTTTATCGAGTTCCCGTCCTCCAACACCCACGAGCTGCTGGTCTTTACCAACAAGAGCCAGGTATACAAGTGCAAGGTTGCGGCGTTTGAGGATACCAAGTCGGCACAGCTGGGCTCGTACCTGCCCACCGACCTTGAGATGGAGCCCGACGAGAGCGTCATCTGGGTCATCGACCCCGAGGACTACAAGGCCGCCGTGCTGTTCGTCTTTGAGAACGGCCGCGTGGTGCGCGTCGCGCTTTCCGGATACGTCACCAAAACCAACCGCAAGCGCCTCAAGAACGCCATCTACGGTGGCAGCAAGCTGCTGTATGCCCAGGTGCTCAAGGAAGATCGCGACATCGCGCTGGTGTCGAGCGACTACCGCCTGATGAACTTCAACACGTCGCTGCTCAAGACCAAGACGACCACCAACACGCAGGGCGTCCAGGCCTTTACGGCTAAGAAGGGCCGCTCGGCCACCACCGTTGGCACAACCGAGGAGATTCTTGGCGCCGGCGTTTCGGCCGAGAAGTTCACCGCGCAGAGCCTGCCTTCTGCCGGTGCCCTCATGAAGGTAAAAGACATGCCGAGCTTGTATGACTAACAGCCGACTGGCCGATTCCGATAGCCCAGTTCCCTTGCAACGCAACAAGGCCCGAATGGTTCTAATGAACCTTTCGGGCCTTGTTCGTTATTAGAAATGCGCGCTAGGCCAGCTTGCGGGCGAGCTCTCGCACCTCTTCTAACTTGGGCGACGACACCATGCTGTCGCGCTCGGTCATACCGCTGATGGTGACAATGCCCTGGTCCTCCCACATGCAGTATGCGCAGGTTGAGTTGTACATGGCGATCGCCGCGTCATAGACACCCTCGCTGTGACTATCGAGCAAAAGAGCCGTCTTGGTGAACGGAAATCCCGTGGCACCGAAGGCGTACAGGCGGTCGATGGCGGCCTTCTCCTGCGCGGTGATATCAAACCAGT